>JACCYU010000172.1 GCA_013696315.1 Gammaproteobacteria bacterium
CGCCTTGCGCATGGAGGCGTTCTGCTGACCGATGGCGTCGCGCCTCTGCCGATAAAAGCCCGCCACCCGCTTGAGCAGGTCGGTGAAAGCGGGCAGACTGTGCATGGGCGCTTTTGGAAAATATGTGCCGCCGAAAAAGGGCACCTGATCCGCCGGCGTCAGGAACATGGTCAGCGGCCAACCGCCGCCGCGCTGGTTCAGCAGCAGTTGTGACGCCTGGTAGATTTTATCAAGGTCCGGGCGCTCTTCGCGGTCCACCTTGATGTTGACGAACAATTCGTTCATGACGTCGGCCACGGCCGGGTCTTCGAACGATTCATGCGCCATCACGTGACACCAGTGACAGGCCGAGTAACCGATGGACAGCAGGATGGGCTTGTCCTCAATGCGCGCCTTTTCGAGCGCCTGCGCGTTCCACGGATACCAGTCCACCGGGTTGTGCGCATGCTGACGGAGATACGGACTGGTCTCGTCGATCAGTTGGTTTTGAAAGTGCTGATTTTGAAAGTCGGTCATGAGTTGTCTGTCCAGTTACAAAAGATCGAATTTGTGCTGCGGCCGGTGAGAGCCCAGGTTCAGCCTCAAGGTCAGGCCGGTGTTATCATGCGCGCCCATCATGTCCATACCGGCGCCTGTCAGTCAAACCGCCCTGCCGACGCTGCGTCTCAAGCGCAACGAGGAGCGCCGCCTGCGCACCGGTCATCCGTGGGTGTTCAGCAACGAGGTGGATATCGAACGCACCCCGCTGGCCACATTCGAACCCGGCGAGACGCTGGAGGTTCAGGATCATCGCGGCCGTCCATTAGGCACCGGCTACGTCAATCCGCACTCGCTGATCTGCGCGCGGCTGGTGAGCCGCGACCCGCGCCACCCGTGGTCGCCTTCGCTGATCGCGCATCGGCTCAATATCGCACTGTCACTGCGTGAACAACTGTTCGGGACGCCTTTCTACCGGCTGGTATATGGCGAGAGCGACGGACTGCCGGGGCTGGTGGTCGACCGTTTTGACGACGTGCTGGTGGCGCAGATCACGACCGCGGGCATGGAGCGCGTGAAAACGGAGATTCTCGCCGCGCTCGATAAACTGCTGCGTCCGCGCGTGATCCTGCTGCGCAACGACAACCCGATTCGCGCGCTGGAAGGTCTGCCGCAATACGTCGAAACGCCGCTGGGCGAGCTTCCGGAGCGAGTGAGCCTCTCCGAGCACGGCGTTACGTTCAAGGCGCCCCTGCGTCAGGGCCAGAAGACCGGCTGGTATTTCGATCAGGCCGAAAACCGTGCGCGCCTGCGCAATTTCGTGAAAGGCAAACGGGTGCTCGACGTGTTCAGTTATGTCGGCGGGTGGGGCGTGCAGGCGGCCGCGCATGGCGCCGCTCGTGTCATTTGCATCGACGAATCCAGCATCGCGCTGGAATATGCGCGCCGCAACGCCGAACTCAACGGAGTGAGTAATGCGGTGGAACTTCGCCAGGGTGACGCCTTCAAGCTGCTGCAAGAATCGCATGCCGCCGACGAGCGATTTGACGTCGTGGTTCTGGACCCGCCCGCCTTCATCAGGCGGAAGAAAGATATAAAAGCGGGGACGCAAGCCTATCGGCGACTGAACGAGCTGGCGATGCGGTTGCTCACGAAAGACGCGATCATCGTGTCCTGCTCGTGTTCCTATCATCTGACGCAGGCGCAACTGGTGGCGCAGATGCACGGCGCGGCGCGGCACGTGAGCCGTGACATGCAGATCTTGAGTTTCGGCGGGCAGGGGCCGGATCATCCAATCCATCCGGCAATCGCCGAGACGGCGTACTTGAAGGCGGTGTTCGCGCGCTTGACCGTGTGAGCAGCCGCATGTTTGTTCTGAACTGTTAAAATAATTGCAATGCTGACCTACCCCGACATCGATCCCATCGCGCTGCAGCTGGGGCCCCTCAAAATTCACTGGTACGGGATTACGTACCTGGTCGGATTCGTCGGCTTCTGGGCGCTGGGCGTGTTGCGCGCAAAGCAACCGCACTCGCCGGTCAAGCCCGACCAGATTGGCGACATGCTTTTTTACGGGGTGCTGGGCGTGATTCTGGGCGGGCGCCTCGGCTATATACTTTTTTACAATCTGCCGGCGTTTATCGGCGACCCGCTGATCCTGTTTCAGATCTGGCAGGGCGGCATGAGTTTTCACGGCGGGCTGATCGGCGTGGTGATCGCCGCGGCGCTATACAGCCGCCGTCATGACGTGGGCTTCGTCCCGCTGTGCGACTTTATCGCGCCCATGATGCCCGTGGGGCTGGGCGCGGGCCGTATCGGAAATTTTATCAACGGTGAGTTATGGGGCGCGCCAACGAATCTTCCCTGGGGCATGATCTTCCCCGGCGCTGGACCGGAGCCGCGCCATCCTTCACAGCTTTACGAGGTGTTGCTGGAAGGCGTGCTGCTGTTTGTCATTCTGTGGCTCTTCTCGCGTCAGCCGCGACCTACCGGCGCGGTGTGCGGCCTGTTTCTTATAGGGTATGGCGTGTTCCGCTCGCTGGTCGAGTTCGTGCGTCTGCCCGATGCGCACATCGGTTATCTCGCGTTCGGCTGGCTGACGCTGGGGCAGGCGCTCACTATGCCAATGATCATCCTGGGGTTGGCGCTGATGGCATTCGCGTATCGTGGGCAAGGCCGGCGGGAGACCGCGTAACCGTGCGGCAGTATCTGGAGCTGTTGCGCCACGTACTCGATCATGGCGCGCGCAAACAGGATCGCACCGGCACCGGCACCCAGTCCGTGTTCGGGTATCAGGCGCGCTACGATCTCGCCGACGGCTTTCCGCTGGTGACCACCAAGAAGCTGCACCTGCGCTCCATTATTTACGAACTGCTGTGGTTGTTGCGCGGTGATACGAATGTTCAGTTCCTGCGTGATAACGGTGTGTCCATCTGGGACGAGTGGGCCGATCCTGGTGGCGATCTGGGGCCGGTGTACGGCGCGCAGTGGCGTTCGTGGGCGGACGCCGATGGCCGCCAAGTGGATCAGATTTCGCGCGCTGTGGACTTGATCAAAACCGATCCCGATTCGCGCCGCATCATCGTCAGCGCCTGGAACGTGGGCGAGTTGCGCCGCATGGCGCTCGCGCCCTGCCACGCGTTCTTCCAGTTTTACGTAGCGCAAGGCATACTCTCCTGCCAGCTTTATCAGCGCAGCGCGGACGTGTTTCTAGGCGTACCGTTCAACATCGCGTCGTACGCGTTACTGCTGCTGATGATGGCCCAGGTCACGAAGCTCGTACCCGGCGAGTTCGTGCATACCTTTGGCGACGTGCATCTTTATCTGAATCACATCGAGCAGGCGGAACTGCAACTGACGCGCGCACCGTATCCGTTGCCGCGGATGCGTCTGAATCCGGAGATCACCTCGATCTTCGATTTCAACTACGACGACTTTGAGCTGACAGACTATCAGGCGCATCCGCACATCAAGGCGCCGGTGGCGGTGTAGCTCATGCGCGTTTCGCTGATCGTCGCCATGACGCCGGATCGCGTCATCGGCCGCGACGGCGGCATGCCGTGGCATCTGCCCGCCGATCTCAAGCGGTTCCGCGAACTCACCATGGGGCATCCCATGATTATGGGCAGGCGCACCTTCGAGTCGCTGGGGCGCATTCTCCCCGGCCGGCGTCACATCGTCATCACCCGCAATCCGGGTTTCAAATGCTCCGGCGTTGACGTGGCGCGCAGCCTGGACGACGCGCTGGCGCTGGCAGCGGATTGCGATGAGGTTTTCGTCATCGGCGGCGCGCAGGTATTCCGTGAAGCGCTGCCATTGGCGGATCGGCTTTACGTCACGCTGATCGCAGCCGACATTAAAGGCGATACTTTTTCTCCGCAGTTCGATAAGAACGCATGGGGTGAAGTCGCTCGCGAAGAGTGCGCGCCAGGTGACGACAGCCCATATCCGCTGACATTTCTATCATTCGAACGCATGACCGCCCCGTGAGTATTCTTTCGATCCCCCGCGCGATCCCCAAGGCGATCGTGTTCGACTGGCACGCGACCCTGGCCGACACCCTGGATGCGATGTACTACGCGCTGGACGATGTGTTCCCGAAGCTGGAAGAACTCGGCCTGGTCGGAAGGCTGTTGAATGCGGAGGACAGCAAGACCGTAGACGACGCCAAACTGCTCAAGTATGTCAAGGAATGCCGGCAGCTGCATCCGAAGATCAAGGCTGACCGCAAGATCTCGCGCACGGACATCTTCGAGATCCTGTTCGGGCCGGACGAAGAAGCCAAGCACATCGCGCACAACGCGTTCGATCAGGCTTACAGGAATCACTATGGCAACGTGACGCCGCTGGAAAAGCACTTGCGCGACGTGCTGCTGGAACTGAAAGGGCTGGGCCTCAAGCTGGGCGTGTTGACGAACCGTAATCGCGAATTCATGGAGCATGAACTAGCGGTGATCGACGGCACCGGCTGGACCGACCTTTTCGATGCCGTAGTGTGCGGCGACGACATCCAGCGCCGCAAGCCGGCGCCGGACCCGATCATCAAGGCATTCGAGAATCTGGGAATGAGACCCAGCCTGGATTGCTGGTACGTGGGCGACAGCACCACGGATATCATCGCCGGCAAGGAGGCCGGCGTTACGGCCTTGTTCTACAACGGCGCGCAGTGGGAGCATCACTGGATCGACAAGATCTTTCCCGGCACCGTGCGTCACCCGCATCAGCCCGACGCCGTGGTGGACAGCTTCCGCGAACTCACACGGCTGGTGCGTGTTTTCGTGTGTCCGGACGAGTACTGACGAGCCGTCATCGAATGACGGAGCGAATCCTGGTTGCGATTTTGCGCGCCCCTTGCGAAGTGCTCTGTTTCGCGTGGCGCCGGAGACGCTCGCGCGCTCCCGCCTGCTTCCGATCTGTCGCGTAGTGGCATATGCTGGCCTGAACGATCCGTGCATGCTGACGATGTGTGCCGTAGTGTATTGATGCCGCGTGCTCGAACAATCGCGGACGACACTTTTAAGAATGCCAGCATGCCCGGATCTCGTGTCGCGCGATGACGCGCAGGATTATCCGGACTCAAGCGAGAAACCGTCCGCAAGATGCCGAACCGTTCGAACTGTTTTTGCCACCGCTGATTCAATCAAGCCAATTCGATCAAGATGGCGCAGCAGCCCGTAATCGCTTTATCGATGTCTGACGACTCGCGCGCGTTACTGCCGAAATGACTCCGATTGTCAGCTTTCAGCTCGCGCGTTCCGGCGACGCACCCCCGATCGCGCACATGTCGCGCGACCTGATCGAGACCGGCCTGGGATGGAGCTGGACGCCGGCGCGGGTCGCGTCGCAGATCCGCTGCCGGGACAGCGTGGTGCTGGTCGCGCGGACGAACAATGTCATCGCCGGCTTCGGCATCATGCATTTCGCGCACGAGGTAGCGCACCTCAATCTGTTCGCGGTCGCGACCGGCCACCGGCGCCGTGGCATCGCCACGCGCCTGTTGCGCTGGCTGGAGCGGTCGGCGATGGTGGCGGGTATCGCCACCATCGAACTCGAGTTGCGCAAAAGCAATCGCGACGCGCGCGGATTTTACCGGCAGGCAGGTTACGAGGAGATCCGGCTCGTGCCGGATTACTACCGCGGACTGGAGTCCGCGCTACACGTGGCGCGATTTCTGCGCGTCAACGAGAAAGTGGGCTCGCAGCTCAATGCGGGGCGCCCGTTCGTGCCTGCGGCTCGACAGCCGCGCTGAGGTGGCATCGACACGGGCGAGCGCGACCTAAGCGCGCCTGACTCAACGCTTGACTGGCGAATCATCGCCCCCGCTTCAGGCACGTCTGCGCAAGCCCTCGCAGGAGACGGAAACGGGACTCGCATTTTTTGCGTCGAGACGCAGCGCCGTTAGCGCGCCGCCCCACACGCAACTGCTGTCCATGCCGATGATTCCCGGCGCGCGGTAATAGCCAAGCGCCGACCAGTGGCCGAACAGGATATTGAGGTTTGCACTGCGTCGGCCGGGCGCCTCAAACCACGGCACCAGTCCGGCGGGCTGGCTGCCGGGCGGACCGTTGGCCTGCATGTCGATGCCTCCTTGAGCATCGCAGTAGCGCAGTCGCGTGAGGCCGTTGATGGTGACCCGGGCGCGCGCCCAGGATGTCAAATCATCGGACCAGCGGTCGGGTGAATCGCCGTACATCCGGTGCAGCAGTTGGCGATAGTCCGGCCCGCCAAGCAGTCGCTCGACCTCGCGCGCGCAATTCGTCGCGGTGGCGAGATCCCATTGCGGCACGAGCCCGGCATGCTCCATGGTGTAGCCCAGCGCCGCATCGTGATGCAGCAAGGGAAGGCGGCGTAGCCAGTCCACGAGGTCCTCCCGGTCCGGCGCATCCAGGATCGCGCACAGACCGCTGCCGGGTTTGGTCGGACGCGCGTCCGCGTGCGCGGCCAGCAGATGCAGATCGTGATTACCCAGCACGCACACCGCGGCGTCGCCGAGCTTTTTCACGTAACGCAGCGTCTCCAGCGATTTGGGACCGCGGTTGACCACATCGCCCACCAGCCATAACTGATCGCGGCCGGCTTGGAATTTCAGCTTCGCGAGCAGCTCGCGCAGCTGATCGTGGCAGCCGTGCAGGTCGCCGATTGCGTATATGGCCATAACAGGTTGCTCGCGAAATGCGTGTTCTGGTCTGCTGTTGCGATGTTGACAGGGCGACAGGGTTTGTCAGTGCAGCACCCGCGGGATCGAGAGGGTAAACGCGCCGACCTCGGCTTCAAACTCGGTGCCATCATCCGCCAGCATCCGATAGCTGCCGCGCATGGTGCCGACCGATGTCTCCAGCAAGGTGCCGCTGGTATATTGAAATCCCTCGCCGGGCCGCAGGTGCGGCTGCTCACCGACTACGCCTTCGCCATGCACTTCCTGCACCTTGCCATTGGCGTCCGTGATGATCCAGTGACGGGTCAACAGTTTCGCGGCTACGTGGCCATAATTGTGTATGGTGATGGTGTAGGCGAACACGTAGCGGTTCTGGTCCGTGTCGGACTGGCCCTCGATATACGCGGTGGCGACTTTCACCTGGATGTTATAGGCATCGTTCTCGTTCATGGCGGCATTATAGTTATAAAACGGAACGCTTTGGCTGTTACCGGGATTATCGGTTCTGTCGTTGCCGCGCCCGCCTCAGACCTCGGCGTTGGCGAGTGCTGCGAACTGCGCCAGGCCCAGCTTTTCAGGCCGCAGATCAGGGTCCACACCAGCGCCTTCGATGGCTTTACCGGTCAGCATTTTCTTGAGATTGTTTTTGATGGTCTTGCGCCGCTGCGAAAACGCTTGCGCGACGATACGCGCGAAGCGCTGCTCATTGTGTACCGCGGTCGGCGGCCGCGAATACGGTTCGATGCGTAGCAGCGCCGACTCGACCTTTGGAGGGGGCGAGAACGCGGCGCTGGCCACACCAAACAGTTTTTCGCAGTGACAGCGATATTGCACCATCACCGACAGACGACCATAGGCGCCACTGCCAGGTGCGGCGGCAATTCGATCCACCACCTCCTTCTGTAACAGAAAATGCATATCGGCGACCGCGGACGCTGACGCCAGCAGGTGAAAGATCAGCGGTGTCGAGATGTTGTATGGCAGGTTGCCCACCACGCGAAGTCGGCCCGGGCTCAGAGTGCCGATATCAAAACGCAGCGCGTCCGCCGCGTGAATGATCAGATGGCCGTCATGCGCGAAGCGCCGCGCAAGCGCGGGTATGAGATCGCGATCGAGCTCGATCGCGTGCAGCCTGCCCAGCCGCCGGAGCAATGGTCCGGTGATGGCGCCCTGACCCGGACCGATCTCCACCATCGTATCGCCGGGCTGTGGCGCGATGGCCGCGACGATATCATTAATGGCCTTCTCATCGTGCAGGAAATGCTGTCCGAAACGTTTGCGGGGCCGATGGTGCATGACGCGCGTTCCCCCCGCCGCCCGTTGCGTAGACGCGTTGCTGAACATGATGGCTGTGACCTTAATTCTGACCGGGCGCGTGGGTCAAGAGGCTCGCGCTTGGCGGCGAACCGACCGACACGCCGTCATGGTGTCCGCAAACATTACAGCCGACGCGAACGAACCGACTGTTTTGACAAGGTTGGGCGGGCTCACGGCGCGCATTGTAAACGCCCTTGTAAACGTACTTTTACAGTCCACCTGCGGCGTGCTTGCGCTTTCTGGAAGAGAAATTAGTAAAAACAAAGGTTTGAGATAAATGGCTCACCCTATGCATGTGCATTTGGCGCCAGGCACCTGCGCCACGCCTGCGTCACGAGCAGCTATTCTCAACCACGCCACCAGCGACGCGGCATTCGTGTTCCACGCTGGTGACGCAGGAGGCATTGAGCAATGAACCGAACCGATGTGCCCCGTCGCGTTAATATTCCACGCCGTTGCCGGGGCTTCTTTTTTCGAATAGGCGTGCCTCAAATCGTCGTCGGCCGCTGCTGGCGAACCAGTGTGGACCTGCGCTCCCGCGTCGTGCGGTGGTGTAGTAGAGGTCCGCAGTGAATGTGCGAGGCCGTGTAACCCGGTTCTAAAAAAAGCAAGCCCTTCCGGGGCTCGCAGCGCGTGAACGCAGTGTATTGAATTGGTCGCGTCTGACGCCGATGGCCGCCCCAGGAGTGGGCGTGCCTGTCTTACGGCAGGTCGACGATGGGCGCTGGCTGCCGGCTCGCGGCATCGCCGGCGTGCCCGATGGCTCTGATCCTCACCGGCCAGTGTGTCGTCATCGCTTCTCGCCGCGCAATCCGAATCTGGCTTGGGCGTGGGTTCCTGCCGGCGGCGCAGGTCACTGTGTAGCCAGGTAACGGCGAGCAGCCGAACCCGATTTTCCCCATACGGCACCAGGCCACTGTGGTGGGCCTGCCGATACGAGCATCGGAAGCGGCATCCCGCAATCACGAAACCTGAGACGGCGCTGCCGTACAGTCGTACACCGCGCCTGTCCGCACGCTTTACAGCTCGGTTCCGCCATTAGTCTTACCGATCCTATATGTTCAATAAAAACAGTGCCTTAACTTAATGGTCTGCGCTTTGCTAAACGCAAGACGCCTGGCGCCTTGCGCCGGTAGCTTTCGGGTGCACTCCACTTCGCAAGACGGATCTCGCGAGGGCGCATGAGGCACAACATGTTTCGAGCGAGATCAGATTCGATGAGCGATCAGTGCAAGACAGAGGTAGAAATTTCGAAGATTCGACGTGCTCTTCGCCGCCGTTCGTGGACGCTTGCGCCGGTCGCCATGCTTGCGGCGGTCAGTTACCTGAGTGTCGCCGCCACCGCGCCGCCTTCGCTCAAAGCGAAGTGCCGGGAGCCGTCGTCAATGCCTTTTGCGCAATAGTCAATAGTGCATACGACGGAATAACGGGTATGGTCGACGAGCGGCGCGATTCGTACTTTAGTCGTTGCGAATTGGGTCCTATTCGTGGCATGTTCGCAAGGGTTGTCACGTCTCAGTGAGCAGGAAATGGGATCGCGAGTCGTACTGTACTTGCGCTCGCCAGCCGGGAAAGACCAGTTAGATCCTCTGGTTCAAGCAACCGGATGGGACATCCACCCGGCGACGCACGTCGCGGCGGCGCGGACGCTGATGGATCGTCTTACCGTGCAGGCCGGGCTATTCAGGCTGGATTCGCTGCCAAGCGCGGAGACAGGCCGCTTCATCGAGTTCCTTGTAGCCACCCGCGACCGCATTCCGTGGGTGGCGCTGGTTAGTGCGGGCGCCCTGGCCCAGGATTCAATCCGCGAACTGATTGCGGCCTTCTTCTATGACTATCACACGCTGCCTGCCGACTCGCGGCATTTGAGCTGGACACTCGGCCACGCCGTAGGTATGGCCAACCTCGTCGATAATTCCGAGCCATGGCCGCCGGCGGAACTATGCGCGGACGACGGCATCCTCGGCGCCAGCCCGGCGATGCAGGCCGTGAGTCGCCAGCTAATCAAGTTCGCCAGCGCCGACGCGCCGGTGCTGATTACCGGCGAGAGCGGCACGGGCAAGGAGCTCGCTGCACGCGCCATACATCATCATTCGCATCGCGCGAGCAAACCGATGGTGCCCGTCAACTGTGGTGCGATTCCCGCCAGTCTGATCCAGTCGGAACTTTTCGGCTACGAAAAAGGTGCGTTTACCGGTGCAACGAGCCGCAAGGTTGGCCGTATAGAGGCGGCTAATGGCGGTACACTGTTCCTCGATGAGATCGGCGAGCTGTCGCGAGATCTGCAGGTTAATCTCTTGCGCTTTCTGCAGGAGTCCAAAATTCAGCGGCTGGGCAGTCCGACCGAACTCCTGGTGGATGTCCGTGTAATAGCAGCCACGAACATTAATCTGGAACAAGCGATTGAAAGCGGCGCATTCAGACACGATCTCTACTACCGGCTGAACGTGTTTCACGTGCACATGCCAAGCCTGCGGGAGCGGCGCGCGGACATCCTGCCGTTTGCGCGCCACTTCTTCTCGAAGTTCGCGGCCGAATACCGCTCCGTCAAGGGGTTTGCCGATGACGCGCTGGTGGCGATGAACGAATAGACGTGGCCGGGCAACGTGCGGGAACTGATAAACCGCATACATCGGGCGGTGGTAATGTGCGAGCGTGGCTTTATCGGCGAGGATGACCTCGGTCTGGCGGGCCTCGGTCTCGCGGGCACGGGCCAGCAATTACGGGAGGCGCTCCACGGCGCGGAAAAAACCGCCGTGGAGCGGGTCCTCAATGACACACAATTCAATCTGTCCGAGGCCGCGCGCAGGCTCAATATTTCCAGGCCATCGCTTTACCGGCTGATGGAGCGGCATGGTCTGAGCCGTTAGTTGGGCTGAATGATCGCAGCCGGCGCGTGGTGCTAGCCTCCCTGCGGCACCGGCAAACTTTTTACGGCGTCGGGTTCGACGCAGCGCTCCAAATGCGGTTCCCGGCTTATGCGCTGGTGCAGGTAGCGATAAGCCCGCCCGATCGCGCGCCACAGCTTAGGCAGCAGCCAGATCATCGCCGCGACGGACAGCGCCAGCACGCACACGAATCCGAATGGATGGTTCAACGCAAGCCACAAACCGCCGACCACGGCTGCATCCTCGGCGACCGATGCGGCCCAGTTGCTGACCGGCTCAGGGGAGGTATTGATCAGCAGGCGAGAGCCGGCTTTGGTAAAGTGCGTCCCCGCAGCCAGACTGCCGCCGACGATGGCGGCCGCGAGTTGCACGGCGGGGCCGATCTCACCCACCGCGCCGGCCGCCAGCACCGCGCCGGCGGGGATGCGGATTAACGTGTGCAGGCTGTCCCAGCCGGAGTCGACCCCGGGCAGCTTGTCCGCGAAAAACTCGATCGCATACATCAGCCCGGCGGCACCGATCACCAACGGATCGGACAGAATTTCAAGGCCCTGCGGCAAATCGACGTGACCGCCCGCGCCCAGCGCGCCTAAGGTCAGCATGGCGGCGTAAAGATTGATGCCGCTGGCCCACGACACGCCCAGGGTCAGGGCGATGATGCTGACGATGTCCTGATACTGTTCCACGTGACGCCTCCGCGAATCCAGGAGTGAACCTAAATCATGCGCGGTGCGCATGGGTGTTGCAACTCAGTGCGTCGCTCTCGACGTGGCGAGCACCTTTTCGACGCCGCTGAGCGGATGCGTTACGGACGCTTGTCCCGCACGTATTTCGGAGCCTGTGCGCCGGGCGTACCGTAAATCTGCTGCGAGGGATAATATTCTGCGGCGAGCTGCACCTCGCCGGCGGCATTTTCCCCTGCCTGATCCGCGATCAGCGCCAGCGCCACGTCGATGCCCGCCGAAATGCCGGCCGCGCTCCAGACGTTCCCATCCCGTACGACCCGTGCCTCAGTTACGGTGACATCCGGCAGCGCTTGCAGGCGTTCCAGCGAGGCCCAGTGCGTGGTAGCGCGCTTGTGCGCCAGCAGACCGGCGGCCTGCAGAATGAAGGCGCCGGTGCATACCGACACCACCGCCTTGCACGAGCGCGCGCTCGCGGCTACAAAGTACACGAGCCTGGGATTGGTGACTTCGCCGCGGGTGCCCTGGCCGCCCGGCACCAGCAGGTAGTCGAGCCGCGGACAATTGTCGAAGGTATAGTCGGACGCGATTCGCAGGCCTTTCGCGCACGTAATCTGGCCGCCGGTTTCACTAACGGTGAACACCGCACCCGGGCCGCCTGGCTGCAGGCCCCACGTTGTGATCATCTCCCAGGGGCCGACCAGGTCGAGTTCTTCGAGCTGGGGAAAAAGCAAAAAGCCAAAATTCATGGGTCCTCTCCAGAGCCTGTAAAATCAATGAATACAGAAATGACTAGGTTAAGGTTGCGCCGTCGCGTATACTCGCGGCCAAGTTTGTCGTAGCGCGCCCCGTCCGCGCCCCGCGGAAGCCGTGTAGAAGCGTTTCCGGGGCATGTCCTACAAGTACACGTACCCTGCCTGCAAACCATTTTCCACGCCACCCCCTCAATCGCTTGAGTTTGAGTGGTGTTTCCACGCACTCGATTGTCTGCGGCGCCATGGCGCCGCGGCAGCTTAAACTTCAAGGAGTATCGAATGGCATTTTCTTCGCTCGGTTTGTCGGATGGAATTCTGCGTGCAATCGCCGAACACGGCTATCAACGTCCGACCCCGATTCAACTACAAACGATCCCCGCGGTTCTCAAGGGCCAGGATTTGATCGCCGCCGCACAGACCGGCACCGGCAAGACCGCAGGTTTCACCTTGCCCATGCTGGAACGTTTGTCCGCATCCACGCCGCCAACGCGTACCAGGGGCAGGCCGCGCGCGCTGGTGCTGGCGCCCACCCGCGAACTCGCCGCGCAGGTTGCGGACAGCGTCGCCGTTTACGGGCGGCATCTGCCGTTACGCTCAGCCGCGATTTTCGGCGGCGTTAACATCAACCCGCAGATACAGAAGCTGCGGCGTGGCGTGGATGTGCTGGTGGCCACACCTGGGCGTCTGCTGGATCACGTCGGGCAACGGACCGTGGATTTGTCTGGCATCGAGATTCTGGTGCTGGATGAAGCGGATCGTATGCTGGATATGGGATTCATCCCTGATATCCGTCGCCTGATGGCCTTGCTGCCGGCCGGGCGGCAGATACTAATGTTCTCGGCAACGTTTTCGGACCCGATTCGCAAGCTGGCGCGCGGGATTCTGCAAGACCCTGTCGTGGTCGAAGTGGCCGCGCGCAACACCTCGGTCGCGGAAATAGACCAGTACGCCTATACCGTGCCCAAGGGCGACAAGCGCGCGTTGCTGGCGCATCTTATACGAGAGTCCGGCGGACAGCAGATGCTGGTGTTTACGCGCACCAAGCACGGCGCCGACCGGCTGACCCGGCAGTTGTCGCAGGATGGCATTGCGGCCATCGCGATCCACGGCAACAAGAGCCAGTCTGCGCGCACGAAGGCGCTATCGGAATTCAAGCGCGGCGCGGCGCGGGTGCTGATCGCGACCGATATTGCCGCGCGCGGGCTGGACATTGCGCAACTTCCGTATGTGATAAACTTCGAACTTCCTGACGCGGCGCAGGATTACGTTCATCGCATCGGCCGCACCGGTCGCGCCGGCAGTCTGGGCACGGCCGTATCGCTGGTCTGCCCGGAGGAACGTAAACTGCTTAGCGATATCGAACGTCTCGTAAAGCACAAACTGACGATCCGCGCGACGCCGGTCTTTCCTCGCGCCGCGGTAATAACCGCGCCTGATGTGGTGCGCGTGCGCGCTGGTGGCCATGCCGACAGCAGCCGCGCCCCGCGCACAGCGCCAGTTCGCCAGCACAATAATAACTCACGGCGGGGAATCACAGCGACGAACGGGCGTGGGAAACAGCGAGTCCGGCGCGTGGCGATATAGGCCGCTGGTTCTAAGGCCGCGCAATTTTGTTGAATTTAATACCTTAGGAGTTCACATGAAGACATTACATGTTCGTAATCTACCGCCCGACACCACGGACGATGAAGTGACCGATCTTTTCGGTCAGCATGGCAAGGTCTTCAGCGTGAAGCTGGTGCGCGATGTGTTCAAGGGCACTTGCCGGGGTTTCGGTCAAGTGAGCATGGAGGGCCACGAGGCGCGCGCCGCGATGGCCGCCTTGGACGGGTCATCGCTACGTGGCAACAGCCTCAAGGTGCAGGAAGACCGCGGCCCCCGCGGCGGACGCGGCGGCAGTCGGCGCCGCTGATTCGTTGCGCCGTACCCGTCGGTCGGGCCTGATGTCTGGCTGAGCGCCTGGCGTATCCTCATTGCTCAATAAGCGAAGGTGCCGAGCGGTGACCCGCCCGTCGCGGCGGCCGCCGGCGTGACGCCATTTTCACACAGCCGAATCGCTAGTCCCAGCGCCGCTTCCAGACTGCCTGCATCCGCGCGGCCACTGCCGGCCAGATCCAGCGCGGTGCCGTGATCGACCGAGGTGCGGACAATCGGCAGCCCCAACGTGACATTCACCGCGCGCCCGAAGCCTGCGTATTTGAGCACCGGCAGCCCCTGATCGTGAAACATGGCGAGCGCCGCGTCGGCATCCCGTAAATTTGCCGGTGTAAACAGCGTGTCGGCGGGGAGCGGCCCGACCAGATCGATTCCCCGCGCTCGAAGTTCCCGCAACACAGGCGCGATCACCTCGATCTCCTCGCGTCCCAGGTGGCCTTGCTCGCCAGCGTGCGGATTCAGACCGCAGACCTTGATGCGGGGATGTTCGATGCCGAAGCGCTTGCGCAGATCGTGGTCCAGCACGCGGATCACCCGCCGCAACCGCGTGCGTGTGATCATCTGACTCACCTCGGCCAGCGGCAGATGCGTGGTGGCGAGCGCGACGCGCAGGACTCCGGTGACCAGCATCATTACCGGAAAACCGCCTGTGCGCTCCGCCAATAATTCCGTGTGACCGGTAAAAGCGATCCCCGCGTCGTTAATGACGCTTTTTTGCACGGGACCGGTGACTACCGCGTCGAATTCGCCCCGCAGGCAGCCGTCCACGGCGCGGCGCAGGGTCTCCAGCACATACTCGGCATTGGCCGGGTTGAGTTTTCCAGGCCGCGCCGGCACACGCGTCGGCACGGATACTATCTTCAACTGACCGGGCCGCGCGGCCTGTCTCGCCTGATGGCGATCAAACGGCGCCAGATCGACCGCGACGCCCAGCTGACGCGCCCGGTCGCGCAGCACCGTCGGATCGGCGATGACCACCAGTTCCGCGGAGCGTTCGCGCGCGGCGATGTCGAGGACGATGTCCGGCCCGATGCCGGCGGGCTCGCCCGGTGTGATCGCAATCCGGCAGATGGCGTTCAACTCTGGCCGTCGACGCTCTGTTGCGCGCCGCCGGGGTCAAGACGATATTCGACGTAGCTTTCGTCGCGCAGGCGCCGCAGCCACAACTCCGCCTCCTCTTCGGCCTTGCGCTGCGCGATGGATTCGCGCGCCCGCGCGCGCTCCAGTTCCACCGTGCCATCATGCTCACGGCGTCCAGTGACCTCGACGATGTGCCAGCCGAACTGAGTGCGGAACGGTTCACTCACCTCGCCGATTTCCAGGCTGCCCACCACCCGCTCGAACTCGGGCACCATCTGCCCGGGACTGATCCAGCCGAGACTCCCGCCGTCGACCGCGCTGGCCTTGTCGTCCGAGTTCTCGGTGGCGAGCGCGGCAAACTCGTCGCCCTGCTGGATGCGGCTCTCGATGTTCGCCAGTCTCGCTAGCGCGTCTTCGTCGCTCACCAGCGCGTTGGGCTCGATAAGAATGTGACGCGCACGAGTCTGGTCGATCATCGCCCGCTGACCGCCGCGTTGGTCTATCAGAATAATGAGATGAAAGCCGCTGGGGCTGCGGATGATGTCGCTGGTGTCGCCGGCTTCCATGCTGGCCACGCTGCGCGCGAACAGGGTCGGCAATTGCGCGGCGGTGCGCCAGCCGAGATCGCCGCCTTCCAGGGAATTCTGGCTGTCCGATTCGCTGGCGGCGAGCTTCGCGAAATTTTCGCCGGCCAGCGCGCGTGCGCGGATCGCGCCGACGCGTTCGGTGGCGCCTTCAATCTGTTCCGGACTCGCCCCTTCCGGCAGCGCAATGAGAATGTGTCGCAGGTGGTATTCAATACCGCTGTTGGCGAGACTCGCCTGCGTGGTCAGCAATTCGTCGACCTCCTGTTCGCTCACCTGCACCTGACTGTCCACCACGCGCTGGCGCAAGGTGGTGATGATGAGCTCGGTGCGCACCTGTTCGCGGAAACTGACGTAATCGATGCCTTCGGCGACCAGCCGGTCACGAAACGCGGGCAGCTCCATATTATTGCGCGCGGCGAGATCGCGCATAGACTCGTTGAGCGTGAGGTCATCGATGCGGATGCCACGTCCCTCCGCCATTTGCAGTTGCAGGCTTTCGAGCACCATGCGCTCCAGCACCTGCCGCTCCAGCTGATCCGGCGGCGGCAACTGATCGACGCTGTCCGCGTATTGTTGCTCTATGACATCGATACGGTCATCCAGCTCGCTCTGCATGATGGCTTCGTTCTCCACCAGCGCGACGATGCGGTCGAGCAGTATGCTGCCCCCGTCGGCGCCAGACCCCGAAGCCGGAAAAACAGCGGCGAGCAGCGCCATGGCCAGATACTTTTTCATGAATAGTTCCTGTGGTTCGAATGGACGTCCTCGCAAGCTACAAGACGCGGGCGGATAGGCCCCGTTTGCGGCGCGATTAGTCGTAGTCCTCGTAGCCCAGAATCCCGCGCTCCAGCAATTCGCCCAGCGGCGACCCGAGCTGCGCCAGACCCTTGAGAATCAATTGCACCTCGACGCCGTTATTGTACTCGGCCTGATCACCGATGATGAATCGCCGCGCGGCAATACGTACCTTGTAACAGCAACTGTCGTATTCGAAGCCGGCCAGCAGTTCCAGGTCGCGCTGTTCCTCGAGGTCGTAATTCCAGCGGCCCAGCGCGCGCCAGCGGGGGCTCAATGGCCACACGACCGCAATGTCGGTCTGGCGCAGCGTTTCATTGAGTCCGGGCACCTGTGGGTCGGCGCGTCTGTAGCGATAGGATAGATTCAATATGCGATTGTCGGTTCCGGAATAATTCAGCCGGGCGGTGCCGCGTTGTACCTCGTCGTTCTGCGGGTCCCACAGGGTGGCGGCGCTGGCGCTCCAGCGCTCGCCCAGATTCAGCGCCAGTTCGGCCGCGAGGTCGGACGTATCGTCATCGACAGCGGTCTGGCTTGGCAAGGTGACCGCCTGCTCGTCGAAATAGAGAATTTGCCCGATGCTGGCGCTCAACAGCTGTTGACCACTCCCGGTATTCAGAAAGCGGCTGGTAAGGCCCAACGACAGCTGATTGGCGTCGCCGATGCGGTCGGCGCCGCTGAAGCGGTTTTCGCGGAATAACTGGGCGAAACTGAAATCCAGCAACCCGGTGTCGAAGGTTGGAATATTGTCCTGTGCGCGAAACGGCGCGTAAAGATAAAACAGCCGCGGCTCCAAGGTTTGAACAAAGTCGCCGCCACCGATGGGACGATCAAAAATAAGTCCGCTGTCGAGACTGGTGACGGGCAGGGTGCGGGTGATGTTGTCGTCGGTAAAGAGTGCGGTGGTTTCGTCCAGTGAATATGCGGTATGCCGCAGGCTGACCTCCGGGTTGAAAAAATACGCCGACCCGATTACGGGCCGCTCGATACCGAAATCCACATCCATGCGCTGACCCGCCACGCGCTCGTCGTGCGCGAAATTCACCCACTCCGTGCGCAGGTCGTAGCCCAGACCAAAGGCGCGATCCGGCAGGCCGCCTTCCAGCAGGATCTGCGGCAGCTGTTCGTAGGGGTCCGCCTGTGGGCGGAGCGTGTCATCGACCGTCTGGAAGGCTTGCACGCGTCCGACCGCGTTCCAGAAGTCGCCCTGGTAGGATGCGTCGGCGCGCTGCTGCAGGTGAGAGGTGCTGGTGGTGCTTAGAGAACTGCCCAGATCCTCGAAATACTGGTCATCCGACACGCGGCGGGCATCGATGGTGGTGGTGACGCGCGGCAGCGGCGAACCGTGATGCCTGATGCCGGCCAGATAACGCTGATCGTTGGCCTCGCGATCGTCGAGCAGTTCCAGTTCGATTTCCCCGTCATTGGACGGGTTCAGATAACGGAATTCCGACCGTAGCTGCAGGCCCCGTTTCGTGAAGAGTCTTGGGCTCATGGTCGCGTCCCGGTCGGGTGCGATATTCCAGTAATAAGGCGTCTCCAGGCTGAAGCCGGAGCGGCTGGAGGTGCCGATAGTGGGGAACAGAAAGCCGGACTTGCGCCGGTCGTCGATGGGAAAGCGGATCCACGGTGTGTAGAAAAACGGTATGTTCTTGAAGCGCAGCACCGCACCCCGCGCGGTGCCGTCGCCGCTCTCCCGATCCAAGGCGACCCGATCCGCGCTCAGCAGCCAGTCGTCGTCGCCCGGATTGCAGGTCGTGTACGTCGCGTCGTCGAGCACGGCGATCGCAGGCGATTTGCGATCGACGCTGGCGGCGGCGCCGCGGGCGTGACGCGGTGTGTACTCGTATTCGGGCGCAGTGAAACGGGCGTTATCGGTGTTGAGCCGCAGCTCGGCGGCGGGGCCGGTGACGATCAGGCCATCCTGCTCGAAACGCAGGTTTCCCAACGCCTCGATGTGGTCGCGCGCCTGCGTGTAGTAAACTTCGTCGGCGCGCAGAAACTGACCGCTGCGCCACATTCTCACGTCACCCAGCAACACCGACGTGCCGGCGGGGTTCATGTACGCCTCGTCAGCGGCGAGTTCGATGGGCGTGTCGGGCGCTATGGCCTCGATTTTCGGTGGCGGGGCAGCCGGTATTTCGCACAGCCCCCACTGGGGTGCGGCCGCCGCCGGCAGCGATAACAGCAGCAGCGATGACGCGACGACGGCGGCTGGGCGTTGGTGCGGCACAGCGTGATGCGCCCGCGCAATGATGATTCTATATGACTGCCGATGCGCCACCCATCTGGACATGAGAATCGGCTTATGACGCGGTTCGTCGGCTACAACAGCGGCGCGATCACCAGACTGACGATCGCCATGACATTGATGAGAATGTTCATCGAGGGTCCGGAGGTGTCCTTGAACGGATCGCCCACCGTGTCGCCGACCACGGCCGCCCTGTGTGCGTCGGAGCCCTTGCCGCCCTGGTTCCCTTCCTCGATGTATTTCTTGGCGTTGTCCCAGGCGCCACCGGCGTTGGACATGGTGAGCGCCAGTAACACGCACCCCAATAGCGCGCCGCCCAGCATGCCGCCCAGGGTCTCTGGCCCGAGTCCGAACCCGACCACGACCGGGGCGATCGGCACCGGCGTGCTGATGGCCGTCTTCCTCGCCAACTCGGGGGGCG
>JACCYU010000173.1 GCA_013696315.1 Gammaproteobacteria bacterium
TTGTGTGAAGATCTGGATGCGGCGCTCCAGTTCGTAATACGCGGCGCGAAAGGCGCGGTCCCGTGTCCGTTCGTCGCCTCCGACGGCGGCCGGATCGACCATTCCCCAGTGCGCGGACATGGGCTGACCCGGCCACATTGGACTTACTTCCTGTGCCGCGCTGTCGCACACGGTGAACACGAAATCCAGCGGCGGCGAATCGGGCGCGGCGAACTCGTCCCAGCTCTTGCTGCGCAGCCCTTCGACCCGCAGCTTCATGTGTTCGAACAGTCGCAGCGCCAGCGGATGTACCTCGCCTTTCGGATGGCTGCCGGCGCTGTACGCGCGGAAGCGGCCCTTGCCCAGACGATTCAGCAACACCTCGCCCATGATGCTGCGCGCCGAGTTGCCGGTGCAGAGAAACAGAACGTTGTAGGTTTTAACACTCATGACTTCGCTCGATATATCAGGGTTTTAATCGTTGCCGCACAGCCGAGCGTCGCGGCGCATTCTCCGGGGGCCGAGCGACCGTATCGCACTGCGGAATCGCGCAGTCCTCAGGCCGCCCCTGGCAACAGTTCTCGGTCAGGTAAGCGAGCACCGCGTTCATCGCCTCGAAGTCGGCCGTGTATATAATCGAACGGCCGTCGCGGCGATTACGCACCAGGCGCGCGTGTCTCAGCGCGCTTAAATGAAACGACAACGTCGCGCCCGGCAGACCCAGCCGCGCCGCGAGTTCGCCAGCGGGCGCGCCATCCGCGCCCTGCTGCATCAGATAGCGAAATACGTCCAGACGGCTCTCGTGCGCGAGCGCGCCCAACGCGGCAATGACTGATTCCTTTTCCATATTTCTAATATTGTAGAAATATGGATTGATGTCAAGCAATTTTGTGGTGGCGTTATGGCGACCTAAAGGTCCTCATGTCAGCCGGTTAGGTAGGTAGCTTCCACCTTCGTGACACATCTGGTACGTTGAGACAGATATCCACAAGGGCGCTGGTGTCATGTCCATATCAATTAAGTCGTTAGGAATCGATCAACTTGACGTAGAGGAGCGTCTAACGCTCGTCGAAGAGCTTTGGGACAGCATAGCCGCAGAGAGCGCGGCGATTCCGCTCACCGAAGCTCAACGCGCCGAGCTTGATCGCAGGATCGCCGAACACGAGGCCAATCCTGATGATGTCGTGTCCTGGGAGGAAGTTAAGGCTTCAATTATTGAACAGTTCAAGCGGTGAATCTCAAGGTCGTCTTCCGGCGCGTCGCACGGCGGGAGTTCGATGAAGCGGCGCTGTGGTACGAAGCGCGTCGTACTGGTCTTGGCGCTCGGCTCGTGTCGAAAATTGATCAGGCGGTGGCACTTGCGGCAGAAAGTCCGCAGCGTTTTCCTTACTCGGTGTTCTTTCGGGTAGAGGTTAGACGAATCGTGGTACTCGCGGTCTTTCACGCGCGCCGCGATCCTACAATCTGGCAGCAACGCGCCTAACATTCCACATATGGACTCCTTCTGACTTCCATACGAGAGTCAATTGAGCTGCATCTTGAGGGTCTCAAAGAGCAAGGGCAGTCTGCTCCACAAACTTATTCGAGCAGCGAGTTGGTTGAGATTCAAGCCGCATAACATGCGCTGCGGCCGACTGCAGTGAAAGCCTTTACTCCGTTCAAGCACGGGCGGTCCTCGGCTTAGCTGATGCGTTGAGGCTGTAGAAAAACCATAGATTGGCACACATGTAGCTGCTTCTTTGGCAACGAAAGGAGCGCTGCAATGGCCCGTTACAAGCCTGTTGATCGTCACTTATCGAAGTTGCTGCCGGTGCACTTCTCCGCGCAGATCATGCCGGGCAGTTTCGAGTACGCGGTGAACTGGCTGGTCGATCACGAGGTTGATTTGACGGTATTCGATGCGCGCTATCGCAACGATGAAACGGGTGCTTTGGCCTACGCTCCGTCGGTGCTGCTGAAGCTTGTGCTGGTGGGCTGCGCCCGCGGACTGAGCTCGTCACGCTCGCTCGAGCGTGCCTGCCGGGAGCACGTCGTCTTCATGGCGCTGACCGGCGACACACAGCCGCACTTCACCACCATCGCCTCTTTCGTCGCCAGGATGCCGAACGAGATCACGTCCGTGTTTCGTGACGTACTGCTGGTCTGCGACGAGCAGGGCCTGCTTGGCAAGGAACTGTTTGCAGTGGACGGCTGCAAGCTGCCGTCGAATGCCTCGCGCACCTGGAGCGGCACGAAGGCCGCGCTTGTGAAGAAGGCCAGCAAGATGGACATGGCTATTAGCCATCTGCTGGCAACGCACCGTCGCCAGGACGCCGGCCAGAACGAAGATGCGATGGTGATCCGTGAACGCCGGCAGCTCGAGACGCTGACGAAGAACAGCCAGAAGGTTCGAGATTGGCTGGCGGTAACTGCCGAGAAGACCAATCGCCGTGGCGAGCCGCTGAAGTCGAACATCACCGACAACGACTCGGCGACGATGAAGACCAGTCACGGCGTCGTGCAGGGTTACACCGGCGTGGCCGCAGTCGATTCCAGGGCGCGGATCGTGATGCACGCCGCTGCCTTCGGCACCGGCCAGGAGAACGGTTTGCTGCCGATGGTGCTGCAGGAAGTGCAAGCCGACTTCGCCGCCATCGGCACGGCGGACCCGCTGCTCACGGCAACGGTGCTCACCGACTCCGGCTATCACTGCGAAGCCACCCTGCAACAGCTGGCCGATGCGAACGTTGACGCCTTGATCGCCGACACCGGATTACGGTCACGGGACCCGCGCTTTGCCGACGCCTACCAGCACAAGCCCAAGGAGCAGCAGCGCAAGTCTGGCGAACGCCAATCGAAGTGGTTTCAACCAAAAGACTTCACCTACGATGCCGAGCGACAGACCTGTACCTGCCCGAACGGCCAGGCGCTGAAGCGCAGTACGCAGAATGCGGTCATCAAGGGACGGCGCGGGGTGAGCTTTGAAGGCACGCGAGAGCTATGTAGCGCCTGCCCACTAAAAGCACAGTGCATGCGCAAGCCCGATGTCAGCCCTTACCGGCAGGTCACTTTCTTCGACGGCAGCAAGGTCTGCGACACGCACCCGAAGACCACCGCGATGAAGGCCCGGATCGACACCCGAGAAGGTCGGCTGCTCTACAGCCGACGCCTGGGCATCGTCGAACCGGTCGCAGGCCAATCTGCATACGCATCGCCTGCGGCGCTTCACGCTACGATCAAGGCGAAAGGTCGATGCGCAATGGAAGCTCTTTGCGCTGGTGCACAACGTGCAGAAGCTGCAAGGCAAAGCGCCATGAAAGCAGACTTGGAAAGCTCCGGAACCCGCGCTAGCGTCCCTGACATAACCAATGAGATGGGAACGGCACGGTAATGAACGATGCTCTCGTACACACGATCTGCTCCGCCGAGCACGCCGAAACCCTCGCAAATCGTCGATGGACTACAGCCGCAGCCTCGCAATGCGTTTTTCTACGGCCTCGTTGGCGGTATCGCGCACGGGTTTTTTACAGTGGAGAGACCGGCCGCCCGGTGAGCGACGCCCTGTCAACACAGTACTCGATGTGCAGGTGGCGGCGATCCATGCCGAGACCCGGCTTAAGTTAAGGGCGCCGAGCGTTTTGTTCGCAGCCTGCGTGCGCGGGGCCTGCGGGGCGGACACGAGCGGGGTTCGGCGCAATCTATGGCGTCAGGAGCTGCGGCCGGTCTATAAGCGGCCGTATCGGGCGACGACTGACGCGCAACACAGCCAGCCACTTGCGCCGCCTGTGCTGACGCGACGCTTCCATGGTTGGCAGCCGGATCGGGCCTCGGTCGCGGACATCACCTACATCCCGACGCAGGAAGGCTGGCTGTATCTCGCCTGTGTGCTGGATCTGGGAAGTCGCTCAGATTATGGGCTGGTCTATCAGCGAGCTGCTTAGGGCCGGGCTGGTATGCGGTGCCGTGATAGATGGCGTATTGGTGGCGCAAGAAGCCTGCCGCGGGTCTTATCCTGCATTCGGATCGTGGCGTGTAGTACGCCAGCCACCCGTACTACGCCCTGCTGGCCGACTACAGGATGGCGCAATCGATGAATCGTAAGGCGAAGTGTTGGAATAATGCGGCCATGGAGAGCTTCTTCAAGACGCTCAAGGTCGAGCGTGTGCACCGGCTACGTTACGCGTCGCGGGTACAGGCCAAGCTCGATCTCGTGGATTGGATCGAGGGCTTCTACAATTCCAACGTCTGCATTCGGCGATCGATTATCGCTCACCCGCAGAGTTTGAACGCAGCTTCAAAGCTGCATGAATCTGGTGTACGTGGAATCAAGACAGGGTCAGTATTGCCATGTTGCCAAATACGCGCACCCCGTCTTGGCTGGCGGGATTGCCGCCCGTGCCTTGCGCCTGGATCGCTTGATAACACGCACGCGTGTCATAGGCCCCATCGCCTGAGACTTGCACGATCTCGCCTTCGATGAGGTCAAGCAGCGCAGGCAGTAGCGACCCGGAACTCCGATCGTTGGTCGTAACTTCCGCCGCGATAATCTCACTACTGGCCGCATCGAT
>JACCYU010000174.1 GCA_013696315.1 Gammaproteobacteria bacterium
CGCCGAAGAGCAGGCGCGCGCGGCGGACATGGCGCGGCTGGAGGCCGAGCAGGCGCGGGACGAGGCCCGCGAACTCGCGCGCCAGGCGCAAGCGCTGTCGCAACAGGTGCGCGAGCTGGAAGCGCGCGAAACCGAACGCGGTCTGGTGCTGACATTGGGGGATCTGTTGTTCGACACGGGTCAGGCCACCTTGAGCGGCGGCGGCGCGATCGCAGTCGACAAGCTGGCCAAGTTTTTAAAGACCTATCCGGAGCGCAACGTCCTGATCGAGGGCTTCACCGACAGCACGGGCGATGAAGCCTTTAATCAGGATCTGTCCGAACGGCGCGCGCTGGCCGTGCAGGGCACGCTCCTGACCGACGGAATCGATGCGGACCGCATGCGCATTACCGGCTACGGTGAACAGTTTCCAATAGCGAGCAACGACAGCGTCAGTGGGCGCGCACAGAACCGCCGGGTGGAAGTAATCATCTCGGATCCCCAAGGGAGCATTCCCGAACGTACGGAGTGAGCCGGCGCGAGATACCGCCGGCTTGTGCCGCAGTGTTTGAGCTGGCCGGTGTCACCAGGCGTTACGGCGAGTCGGTGGCGCTGGCGCGCATCGATCTGTCGATAGAAAAGGCGCGCACCACAATACTCATCGGCCCCAGCGGCTCGGGCAAATCAACCTTGTTGCGGCTGCTCGTGCGGCTCATCGCGCCGGATACGGGCACGGTGTATTTCGAGGATCAGCCGCTGACCGACGACAACGCTGCTGTCCTGCGCCGGCGGATGGGCTTTGTCGTGCAGGAAGGCGGGCTGTTCCCGCACTTAAGCGCGCACGACAACGTCGCCCTGATGGCGCGCTATCTGCGCTGGGAAGGAGCGCGCATCGAGGCACGCATTGGCGAACTCTCGGCGCTCACGCACTTTCCCACTGACGGCCTGAAGCGCTTTCCGGTGGAGCTCTCCGGCGGCCAGCGCCAGCGCGTGAGTCTGATGCGCGCGCTGATGCTCGATCCGGGCGTGCTGCTGCTGGACGAACCGCTGGGCGCGCTGGACCCGATGATCCGCTTCGATCTGCAAAACGAACTGCGGGACATCTTCCGGGGTTTAAAAAAAACCGTGGTGATGGTGACGCACGACCTCAGCGAAGCCGGCTTCTTCGCCGATACCATCGTGCTGCTGCGCGAGGGCCGCATCGTGCAGCGCGGATCGCTGACCGAACTGCTGCGCGCGCCGGCCGATGCCTTCGTGGAGCAGTTCATCCGCGCGCAGCGGTCATCGATTGTATGAACGCCGCACCGATGCACAAGTGCGCGGCCGTGACCCTGTTGCTTGCCTGCACTGTGTTCGCGGCGGCGCCTCTGCGCGCTGAAATTTGCGTCGGCTCCAAGCAGTTCACCGAGTCGGTCATTCTGGGCGAAATAGTCGCGCAGTCGATCGGCCACGCGGCGATGACGGTCACGCATCGAGCGGAACTGGGCGGCACGCGCACCTTGTGGGGCGCGCTGCTCGCCGGTGACATCGATATATATCCTGAATACACCGGCACCATCGTGCAGGAGATCCTGGGTCACCGCGCGCTGACCGACGCCAAAGCGATACGCGCGGCGCTGGCGGAGTATGACGTGCGTATGAGTGCGCCGCTGGGTTTTAACAATACCTACGCCGTCGGTATGCGCCGGGTGCGCGCGGAGCAACTGAATATCCGCAAACTCTCCGATCTCGTCTCGCACCCGAAACTGCGGTTGGGTTTCAGCAGCGAATTCATGGACCGCGCCGACGGCTGGCCGGGTCTGGCAAGGCATTACGGGCTGCCGCAAACGGATGTTCGCGGTCTGGATCATGATTTAGCGTATCGTGGTCTGGAGGCTGGCGAAATCGACGCCACCGATCTTTACGCCACCGACGCGGAGATCCGTTATTACGATCTGGTCGTGCTCGAAGACGACCGCCATTACTTTCCCGCTTACGACGCGGTATGGTTGTACCGTGCGGCCCTGGCCACGGAGGCGCCGCGTTCTTTAGCCGCGCTCAAGCGGCTGGAAGGGCGCGTATCCCAGGGCAAGATGACGGCCATGAACGCGCGGGTCAAGCTGGATGGCGTGCCGGCTGCCATGGTCGCGGCGGATTTTATCAAGCGCGAGTTCGGGTTCAAGGCACGGTTTGACCTCCCCAGCGCTACGGACGATTTTTTTCGCTACACGCGCGAGCATCTGCTGCTGGTGCTGAGTTCGCTGACGGCGGCGGTGTTTGTCGCCGTTCCGCTCGGCATCGTCGCCGCGCGAAACCCCCGTTTCGGCCAGGTAATCTTGAGCATCACCGGCATCATCCAGACCATCCCCGCCCTGGCGCTGCTGGTGT
Source organism: Gammaproteobacteria bacterium (assembly GCA_013696315.1). Taxonomy (NCBI): domain Bacteria; kingdom Pseudomonadati; phylum Pseudomonadota; class Gammaproteobacteria; species Gammaproteobacteria bacterium. The sequence continues at coordinate 2,347 of JACCYU010000174.1, forward strand.
TCATGATTCCGTTGCTTGGCATCGGCGGTGCGCCCGCGATCGTGGCGCTGTTTCTCTACAGCCTGCTGCCGATTGTGCGCAATACGTACACCGGCTTACGCGGCATCCCGCCGCAGCTCACCGAGTCGGCCGTGGCGCTGGGACTGCCCGGCTTGAGCCGCTTGCGGCTGGTGGAATTGCCGCTGGCGTTGCCGACCATTCTGGCCGGCATCAAGACCTCGGCCGTGATCAACATCGGCACCGCCACCCTGGGCGCGCTGATCGGCGCCGGCGGCTACGGTCAGCCGATACTGACCGGCATACGGCTGGACGACATCGGCCTCATTCTGCAGGGCGCCATACCGGCAGCAATGCTGGCACTGCTGGTGCAGGGGGCGTTTGAACTGGGCGAGCGCTATCTGGCGCCAAAAGGCCTGTCCGCCCGGGGCGCTGACCTATGACATTCGATCGCAACGGTGACAACACCTGGAGCGACACACAAATAAAATCGGAGGGGCACGGCATGTCAGAATCCAGGGTTGACGAACCCCCTTGCCCGGTCGTTTTTTCGAACTCGCCACAGTTATGAATCACATTACCTGGGCATTGATCGGTATGGTGGCTTACTCGCTTACCACTTTGCTGGTGAAGCTTGCGACCCGGAGCGGACAGTTTTCCAGTTTCCTCGTTCTTGCCATTGCGTGCGTCATCACTCTGACAAGCACAGTGTGCATCGTCCTCGTCCGAGGCGATTTGCAACAGGTGAGCGCGAAAGACTTCCTGAGTGCGAGTGCATGGTTTGCGTATCCTACTGGGATTGCTCTCACCGTGGCAGTGACTTCCTTATTCCGCGCGCTGTCGCTGGGCCCGGCCAGCATCGTTGTCCCAATTTATGGGATGTTTATCGTTGGCGGGTCGATTCTGGGGATTATTTTTTTGCACGAGCCGCTCACGACACGCAAGCTCGTTGGCATCAGCCTGGCCGCTATCAGCATTTACCTCCTAGCTAAAACCTCATGATGCATTAGAACGAATCTTTATGCAGTTATCGTAGGTCGCAAACGCGTTTGTTATATGCCACACGGCTCAGGTATTACATCGACAGCTCGGATAACGCCGGACGCAGAGGCGTTGCCGGACTATCTGCGTGACGGTCTTCGCATTGTCGTCATCGGCCTGAATCCGTCGATAATCTCAGCCCGCGCAGGATTTTTCTTCGCCAGTCCGCGTAATCGGTTCTGGCGGGCGTTGAATGCTTCGGGGCTGGTACCGGAGCCTTTGATCCCGGGTGTCGCCGCGCAGGAGGTGCTGTTTCGGCGCTGCGGCATCGGCTTCACGGATGTGGTCAAGCGCGCGACGCGTGGCGGCGTCGAGCTTCGGGCGGACGATTATCGACAAGGCGCGCTGCTGCTGACTGAAAAACTAATTCGCTATCGGCCGCGCGTGGCGTGGTTTCACGGCAAGGTCGCGTACGCCCAGTTTCTCAAATACACCATCGGCTCGAAGTCGCCGCCCATCGACTGGGGCATGCAGCCGGCATGTGTGAGTGAATCGCGCGTGTTCGTGACGCCCAATCCCAGCCCCGCGAAAGCAGCCTTCTCGCTGTCTTTGCTGACCGAGTGGTATCGAGCGCTCGCGCAAGCGGTGCCGTGTTCCGCCAATTGAGTTGCGCAGGCACGAATACAGCCATGAGCTACCTTTGCAGACTATCCAGAAACGTGCTGTTGGTGCTTTCGGCCGCGCCGTTGAGCAACTGAACATTCTCTATGGCGACTTTCTGGAAAGTAAGCGCGTCGATTATCTGGCCGGGCATCAGCCTGTATTTGTTGAAGATGGCGCCAGCCAGCGCTACCCTGTTTTCCGGCGTTATCGCGTCCGCATCGCCGGGACTTCCGCAACAGAACACATAAGGTTGCCAGCCGGAATCCATGGCATTGTGCAAACGTGTAAGGGCATTTCTCTCTTCAAGCGTGAACTCCATGTCTTCACGGAATCTGTAACCCGGTTTCTCCGTGGGTTGCGGCATTTTGCTTATCACTTCATTGTTATCTTCGACGGTGACGTGCGCGGGTTGCGGGTAATCTTCGAGTATGGCCCGCCGATAGGGTTGCGCACCGATGGCTGACGCGTAAAAACAGACCGCGATAGTTGCGATTCCGGTGAGTCTCATGGGTTGTCCTCCTGCCTGGTTTTGGCGGGTCGTGATACGCGGGATAACAGATCGTATTTGCACTTCAATAGGAACTGACTTCAAACTGGAGGTTCATACGAATCTTCAAACGTCATTACCAGGTAATTCATGGCCGTATCCTTAGCCGCGCTGCCCCGCACACTGCCGGCGGCGCGATTTGTCGATCTCTCACAGCCGTTTGCGATGCGACGTGGTGGCGTGCTGCCGCGCGTGCGCGTTGCCTATGAGACCTGGGGCCGGTCAAATGCCGCGCGTGATAATGCCGTGTTGCTGTTTACGGGCCTTTCGCCCAGCGCGCATGCGGCGTCCAGTCGTGATGATCCCGCGCCCGGGTGGTGGGAATACATGGTGGGCCCTGGCAAGCCGATCGACACCGATCGCTTCTTCGTGGTGTGTGTCAACTCGTTAGGCAGCTGCTTCGGTTCCACCGGGCCCGCGTCTATCGATCCAGTTTCCGGCAAGCCATACGGCGTTAATTTTCCGGAACTCACTATAGAGGACATCGCCGCGGCCGGCCACGAGGTGATGCGCGCGCTAGCGATCGAGCGCCCGCACGCCGTCGTCGGCGCCTCGCTCGGCGGCATGACGGCGCTGGCCTACACGATGTCGCGTGCGCCGGATGTGGAAAAGCTGGTGATTATCTCGGCGGCCGCGCGCGCCACCGCCTTCGCCATCGCGATACGTTCATTGCAACGGGAAATCATCTGCTCGGACCCGGCCTGGGCTGGCGGTCATTACGCGCCGGATCAGCAGCCGCTGATGGGTATGCGGCTGGCGCGCAAGCTCGGGATGATTTCTTATCGATCCGCGCAGGAATGGCAGCAGCGGTTTGGCCACCACGAAGTGATTACACACGGTGAGCAGCCATTCGGCATTCTGTACGAGATCGAATCCTATCTGGACTACAACGCGCGCAAGTTCGTGGGCGGCTTCGACGCCAACTGCTATCTGTACCTGTCGCGCAGCATGGATCTGTTTGACCTGGCCGCGCACGGTAGCTCGCTTAAGGCCGCGTTAAGTAAAATTCAGGCGCGACGCGCGACCATCATCGGCGTGACAAGCGATGTGCTGTTTCCGTTCGATCAGCAGCAGGAGCTGGCCGATTCCATGCGTGACACCGCGCGGGACGTGCGCCTGATCCGGCTGGACGCCGTCAACGGCCACGATTCGTTTCTGATCGATCGTGATCGATTTGCGCCGGTGGTGCGGAATATTTTCTCGGGGTGAGTCGGGCCCATTCGATAGACTCAGGGGCACAGCGAATAAAGCTCCGCGCCGGCGAACGACCCGCAAGGTTGGGGGGCTAGATCACTGCGCCACGGATGGCTCGCCATGACCAGCGATCGATATGTCGCTGCAATCTACCTCTACGCGGCCTTGCAGGACTACCTCTTTTTTCGTTCGCCGATCGGTGTGTAGTCGCGGCGCTGATGACCCGTGTAGAGTTGCCGCGGCCGGCCGATGCGCGCCTGCGGATCGCCCATCATCTCCATCCAGTGCGACAGCCAGCCTACCGTGCGCGCCAGCGCGAAGATGACTGTGAACATATTCAGCGGAATGCCCATCGCGCGCAGGATGATGCCCGAGTAGAAGTCCACGTTCGGGTACAATTTGCGTTCCACGAAATAGTCATCCTGCAGCGCGATACGCTCCAGTTCCATGGCGACATCGAACACTCGCTGGTTGGGATTGTCATCGCCCAGTTCGGCCAGTATTGCGTGACAGCTCTCGCGGATGATCGTGGCGCGTGGATCGTAGTTCTTGTATATGCGGTGACCAAAGCCCATCAGCCGGAAGCGGTCGTCCTTGTCCTTGGCGCGGTCGATGTAGTGCTTTACGTCTTGATCGGATTTGACGATGCGGTCAAGCATTCTGATCACGGCTTCGTTGGCGCCGCCATGCGCGGGGCCCCACAATGAACCGATACCCGCCGACAGCGCGGCGAACGGACTCGCTTCCGAGCTACCGGTCAGCCGCACCGTGGATGTCGAGGCGTTTTGTTCGTGATCCGCGTGCAGAATCAGGATCAGGTCAAGCGCGCGCACCATGACGGGGTTGGGTTCATAAGGCCGCGCTGGGACGGGTAAGCCGTACATCATGCATAAAAAGTTGCGCGTGTAATCGAGCTGGTAGTTCGGGTACATGAACGGCTGACCGATCGAATACTTGTAACACCAGGCGGCGATGGTCGGCATCTTGGCGATCAATCGGTGCGCGGACTGCTCGCGCACTTTGGGGTCGTGCACGTCCATAGTGCTGTGGTAAAAGGCCGCGAGCGCGCCGACGGTGCCGACCATGATCGCCATGGGGTGCGCTTCGTGACGAAAGCCCTTGAAGAATCCCCGCATCGCCTCGTCCAGCATGGTGTGGTTGCTGATGCTTGCCTGGTACTGTTGCAGCTGTTCTGGCGTCGGCAGCTCGCCGTAAAGCAACAGATAACACACTTCGGGATAGCTGCTGTGTTTGGCCAGTTGTTCGATCGGATAGCCGCGATAGCGCAGAATGCCCTCGTCGCCGTCGATAAAGGTGATCTGACTCTCGCAGCTGGCGGTGGACATGAAGCCCGGGTCGAAGGTGAAATAACCCAGCTCGCTGTAAAGCTTGCGTATATCGATCCCGGCAGGGCCATCGGCGCCTTTTACCACGGGCAGCTCTACCTGCTTGCCGGTCGCGTTGTCGGTTACGGTTACAGTGTCTTCGGCCATAGTCGCCCCCCTTCGGCACAGGAAAATACAGCAGGGATAAATGATCAAAATGCTTACGCTCCCGGATGCCGCGCGCCACGGTTTTCAGCAGACGTTGGCAGGTTCGTATCGGGGCGCGGCGGGCGGTGCGCGCGCTAGTGCGGACGACGTAGCTTAACATCACCCGCCGCCGCATCAACAACTCTGCGGCACTGCAATATAGCAAACGTTGCGGACACAATAAACCTAGTCGAGTCTCACGTCGCCAGCCGCGCCTCCAGCGCGGCGTGTTCCTCCGGCGTATTGACGTTCAGGAACGCATCCGGGCAATCGGTAAAGTCGGCGGTCGCCACGCGGTGCAGGCGATACCAGCGATCGATCTTGCGCTCGCCCGTTTGCAGATAGTCGTAAAGGCTAAGCAGCAAGGCGCGTTTGAGCATCGAGAATACCGGTTGTAAGCGAAGCGAATCGCGGGCCACGGCGATCTCGGCGTCGTCGCGCGAAAGCGCCGCCCACAGGCGCGCGCCCAGATCGTGCGGCAACAGCGGACTGTCGCAGGGTGCGGTAACGGCATAGCGGGTGTCGATTTGCGACAACGCGCTCGCGATGCCCGCCAGCGGCCCCTGAAAATCTTGCGTCCTGTCCGCTATCACCGGCCAGCCATAGCGCCCGTAGCGCTCCAGATTGCGATTGGCGTTGATGACGACGGCGCCGACCTGTGGTTCGAAGCGCGCGAGCACCCGTTCGATCATCGGGAGCCCGCTAATCTCGATGAGTCCCTTGTCCTTGCCGCCCATGCGGGTGGCGCGTCCGCCCGCCAGAATGACGCCGGTGATGTCGTCGCGGGGGTACGGGGGCATTATCCGGGCACTGGGTTGGAGCCCGCGTTGTTTCGGCGTTCCTGCATAAACTCGTCGTTAGATACGTCGCGCATCGGGGTAAGCACAAGCGCGAATCAATCGATCGCTGATGGTGCGGGCATTACCCGCGGCGCGCCGTATGGGTGCTGGCTCAGCTGCGGTCAATGCAGCTTCAGTTGCGGCTTGCCAGAGCGGATCAGCCAGTGCCCGATGGTCGATACGACCACCCAGCCCGCTCCGTGCAGCGCCCACAGGTGCATCTTGTAAAGCATCAGATATGCCATGCGCGCCAGCCAGCCTTCGATCATCACGTTGCCGGCCTCTTTGCCCCTGAGGTTTCCCATCAGGGTGCCCACCGTTTCGAAGCGGCTTAGATTGATCAGCGAGCCGTAATCCTTGTAAACGTACTCCGCTAACGGTTTGCTTTCCAGACGACGCTGAATCGACTTGGCCAGTAGTGAAGCCTGCTGATGCGCCGCCTGCGCGCGCGGCGGCACCGTATCGTCCCGTCCCGGACGCGGACAGCTCGCGCAATCGCCGAAGGCAAAAATCGAATCGTCGCGGGTAGTCTGCAGGGTTGTCCTGACCACAAGCTGATTGATCTTGTTGGTTTCGAGATCGTCCAGGCTGGCAAGAAAATCGGGGGCGCGGATGCCGGCCGCCCATACCTTTGTTCTGGCCTTCACGTATCTGCCGCTGTCCATGTGAAACCCGCCCTCGTCGGCGCTAACGATGCGGTCGCCGAGCACCAACTCGATGCCGATCGAGCCCAACACCTCCGCGACGTTTGCCGAGATCTTGGGCGGCAGCGCGGGCAGCACGCGGTCGGCCGCCTCGATCAGGGTAAACTTGATCTCGTCATCGGCGGGCGGGCGCTCCAGCGCGTGGGTACCCATGATGCTCAGCGCGCGGCGCAGCTCGGCGGCCAGTTCCACGCCGGTGGCTCCGGCCCCGGCGATGGCGATGTTGATACGGTCCTCGACCGACGCCTCGCGCCTGCTCGCGACGCGAAAATAGCGGTTGAGCAGGTGACGATGAAAATCGTCCGCCTGAGGACGCCGGTCAAGGAAGAAGCAGTGCTCGCGCACACCCGGCGTGTCGAAATCGTTGGTTGTACTACCCACCGCGAACACCAGCGTATCGTAGCTCAGTATGCGTTCGGGCACACTCTCGCTACCGTCTTCGTCCAAGATCGGCGCCATTGTGAGTTCGCGTCCCGCCCGGTCCAGGCCATTGACCGTACCAAGCCGAAAGCGAAAATGATGGTTGCGGGCATGCGAGAGATAATTGAGCTCGTCCTCGCTGGAATTCAGGGTGCCGGCGGCGACCTCGTGCAATAGCGGCTTCCACAGATGCGTGGTGGCGATATCGATCAGGGTAATCTCCGCCGTGCCGCGCTTGCCGAGCTTGTTGCCCAGCATGGTGGCGAGTTCCAGCCCGCCTGCGCCGCCACCTACGATAACGATACGGTGCGCGTCGGATGTCATGGTTTCATTTTTTGCTCACATACAGAGCTCGCGGATTATACGTGGCATGCTGCGGTACCAACCCCTATAATATCGAGGGTTAAGCCCCGATGCGTAAACCTCGAAGAATAATCACCAACAGATAAACCTTAAAGGACAAACCCCAAAGCATAAACCATCTGGAGGCCACCATGAAAACCAGTTTGAACATCGACCCTGGCGACCGCACCGAAATCGAGGCGGCGGTTTTCCGCCGGCTGATTGAACACCTGCGCGCCCGTCCGGAGGTTCAGAATATCGACTTAATGAATCTCGCGGATTTCTGCCGCAATTGTCTCGCCAAATGGTATCGCGCCGCCGCGCAGGACAAAGGTATCGAGATGGAATATGCCCAGGCCCGCGAGCTCGTCTACGGTATGGCTTACGACGAGTACAAGGCGAAATACCAGCGCGAGGCAACGGCCAAGCAGCAGGCCGATTTCGAGGCGCGGCAGCGCGACTAAGGCATAACACGGCGCAAACTACACGCCAACAACCAGGAGGAATCATAGTAATGCTGAATTTGGGCAATCGATACAACCGGACCCGCTATAATCTGTCCGCGCGCGGGCACCGCGAACGCGGGCTTGCCGCCGAGGTCATGGCGCGGCAGTTGCCACCAGACCAGGTCCGCGCGGTGCAGGAAAGACATAGCGGCGTCATCTCCAAGGGCGAGGTCCACAGGAAATGGCTGGATGTCGAGTATCACATGCGAAGGGCTGTGCGAGACGCCACGACGCTTGGCCTTGAAGAATCCCAGCCACTAAACATTCTGGATATCGGTTGTGGCGCCGGCTATTTTATTGCTGTGGCCAGGCATCTGGGCCATAACATAACCGGGCTCGACATGTCCGATAACGAGGTATTCAACGACTTCGTTGCGTTGATGACCATACCGCGAGTCGTCCACTGTATAACCCCTTACACACCGTTGCCCGATTTCGCCAGCCCATTTAACCTCATAACGGGGTTTCAAGTTCGGTTTAACTGGAAAACCAAACGAGAAAGATGGACCCATGAAGAATGGTCCTATTTCCTCAATGATTGCAGGTCCAGGCTAGCAACGGGAGGCCGGATGAGGTTGCAACTAAATTCGGGCAAGGATGCACGCTATAGGTACTTGCCCGAGGAAACTGTCACGCGCTTGCGGGAAGTGCCGGGAGCCACGATTCCAGCGGACAAGAGAACCATTACGGTGGCGGCTTAAGCTGCGATAGATCTGCCCGTACACGGCGGCGTTAACCTCTGCGTGAACAGAGGTTCTCCAACTGATGGTGGACATAACAATGTGCCGTCCGGCGCTAGCTCGTGCCTGATCCGCCACGCTATGGCCGTTGCGTCTGTGTCATTGCCGGGATGTCTCTACGCTAACAAACCCAATGATCAGCAGGAGACCTTAATAAATATGGGTGCGCCTGTTTCTGCCGGACGGCTGTCATGATCGACATGCATCAGCTGAGAAATTGCTACCAGCGGCTGGTGTGGAATACCGATACGGACGACGTGCCATGGTGGCAGGGGCTTGGCGTAAAAGCCGTGCGGCTGGTGCATGTGCTGGTGCGCGACATGGTCGATGGTCAGCTGACCCTGCGCGCGATGAGTCTGGTGTTCACGACCCTGCTGTCCATCGTGCCGCTGCTGGCGGTGAGTTTCTCGGTGCTCAAGGCGTTCGGCATGCACAACGAGCTGCAGCCGCTGCTGCGGAATTTTCTCGCGCCGCTCGGTCCGCGAGGCGCGGATATCAGCAATCAGATTATCGATTTCGTGGACAACATCGAGGTCGGCGTGCTGGGCGCGGTGGGCATTGCGTTTCTTTTCTATACGACCATCACGCTGATCCAGAAGGTCGAAGAGGCTTTCAATTACATCTGGCACATCGAGCGCTCGCGCACCCTGGCGCAGCAGTTCAGCAGTTATTTGAGCGTCATCATGGTGGTGCCGGTGCTGGTCATCGCCGCACTGGGCGTAACCGCGTCGTTGACCAGCAGCACGATCGTACAGGCGATCGTGGCCGTCGAGCCACTGGGCAGCCTGTACGAGTTCGCCAGCCGGCTGGTGCCGTATCTGCTGATCATCGCGGCGTTCGTGTTTATTTATATATTCATCCCCAATACGCGCGTGCGGCCGATGGCGGCCATTACAGGCGGCGTGGTGGCGGGCGTGCTATGGCAGACCACCGGCTGGATCTTCGCGCAATTCATCGCCAAATCGGCGAGCTACGCCGCAATTAATTCGGGTTTCGCGATCCTTGTCGTGCTGATGATCTGGATTTACTGGAACTGGCTGATCCTGCTGGTCGGCGCCAGTATCGTGTTTTACCAGCAACATGCGGAGTATCTGATGGCCGGGCGCAAGCAAATCCAGCCCAGCAACCGCGTACAGGAGGAACTGGCGCTGATGGTGATGGCGCTCATTGGCCAACGTTGGTATCAGCAGCGGCCTTGCTGGAGCGCGGACGAACTCGTCGAGCACCTGCATATGCCGTTCCCGGTCATCCAGGAGACGCTGAACGTGCTGGAGGAGGGCGGCTTGTTGTGCCAGACCACGGATACGCCATCGCTGTGGCTGCCTGCGTTACCACTGGAAACTACACCGATCAAGCAGGTCTTGGATGTGGTGCGAGACGCCAGCGACGGTGGTGACCTGGCGCCCCGGCGCGCGCCCGATCTGCGCGCCACGCGTGACATCGTGGCGGAAGTCGAACACGCGGTGACCGAAACATTACATGGGCGCACGCTCAAGGATCTGGTCGCGGACAGCGAAAAATCGGCCGCGCGCCTGAACGCGATCGCGCCCGAATCCGCGGAATCCGCAAATTGATGGGCATCCACCCAAGTTGCTTTAGCCAGCCCCTCGGTAGCGCATGCCGCGAGCGGTGAGGCTCGTGTTGTCGATCGGTATGTCACTGCTCGCCGCTGGTGTGCTGCTGGAGGGCGGTTTAATCGGGCTGCGGGTCAGTGAAGCCCTGACCGGGGCGGAGGATTCGAAAGCTTTTCAGCTGCTTCAGTCGCCGGCCGCGGCGCGGATTCTGATGGTCGGCGACGACGCCGGGGTCGGCTCCGGGGTCGCCTTGTCGTCCGCATCCGTTGCGGGGCGGATCGCGCAGCGGTATCCGTGTGTCAGCATTGTCAACCGCGCGCGTGACGGCGCCACCGTGCGGGATGTCGCGGCGCAGATCGATGGGACCGGCGACACGCATTTCGATCTGCTGCTGGTGTTGGCGGGTGCGAACGACGTGCTGCGTTTTGTCAGTGATGAGGAAACGGCGCGCGCCGCCAGGGCGATGCTGGCAATAGCCGGAGCGCGTGCCAGGCATGTCGTATTTCTGAACTCATCCCGGCTTGAGAGCCGCTTGCTGCCGCCGCCACTGGGCCCATGGTATCAACGGCGCGCATTGGAAAAAGCCCGCGTGCTGAGTCAGGTGTCAAGGGCGGCCGGCGTCGAGTATGTGGATGCGCCTATGGATGGATCCGCACTAACGGCCGCAAACGTATGGTGGCCGGCGCGTCTGCACGCGGACGACGACACTTATGCGCGGTGGTTTCGGTTGCTCATGGGCAAGTCGCGAGTCGCGCCCCTTCTTCAGTGCTGATCAACTGGGATTGTTTCTCGCACCATCCATCATCCGCAGGCCGGCGTTTCACCACGGGCCTGGGCCTGGCTGTAGAGCTTCAGCGCATCTGGCATGCGTTCGGTGAGGTTTTCGATGCGCGTCTCGTGCGACGGATGCGTGGACATGAATTCCGGTGGTTGCTCGCCCCCACCTGCCTTGGCCATGTTCTGCCACAGTGGCACGCTCTGGCGCGGATCGAAGCCGGCGCTCGCCATCAGGTCCAGCCCCAGCAGATCGGCCTCGCTTTCCTGCGAGCGGCCGTATGGGAGCAGAATGCCGACCTGCGCGCCCAGGCCCAGCAGCCCGAGTAACTGCGCCGGCTCTCCGCCCGAACTGGCGGCGTAGATCTGTGCGGCCGTCAGCCCGGCCTGCGTGACCACAGCCGCCGACATGCGGGCATTGCCGTGCTCCGCCAGCACATGCGCGACTTCGTGGCCAATTACGGTAGCGAGCTGATCCTGGCTCTCCGCGACTTCCAGCAGGCCGGTGTAAACGCCGATTTTGCCGCCGGGCAGCGCGAAGGCATTGACGGCCTTGTCCTCGAACACCTGCACTTCCCAGACCTGATCGGAGTCCAGCGCGCCCGTGATCGCATCGGCGACACACTCTACGTACTGGTTCACTTGAGGGTCGGATTCCGACGGCGTTTCCTGCTTCATCTGCTGGAAGGCGCTGGCGCCCATCTCGCTCATCTGATCGTCCGGAAACAGTTGCAACTGTTTGTGGCCCAGCGGCGAGGTGGCGCAGGCCGTGAGCCAGGCCGTTATAAACGTAATCAGGCAACCGCGTATCATCGTACAATTCTCCTTTCGGCGACAGCTTGGTATTGCATGATCAGCACTCCCGCAGCCGCGGCATCAATTCCACCAGGTTACAGGGCCGGGTGCGGTAATCGAGCTGATGCACGATCAATCGATCCCAGCCGTCCGCGCAAGCGCCCGATGATCCGGGCAGGCAGAAGATATACGTGCCGTTCGCTACTCCCGCGATGGCACGCGACTGCAGGGTGGACGTGCCGATGGTCTCGAAAGATAGCACCCGGAACATCTCGCCGAAGCCGTCGATTTCTTTGTCTAGCAAGGGTCGTACCGCTTCGGGCGTGCCGTCACGCCCGGTGATGCCGGTGCCGCCGGTCGTGAGAATCACCTGCGGGCCATCTTCCGCGATCCATCGGGACAGCGTCGCGCGAATGCCGTATTTGTCGTCCGGCACGATGGCCTTTTCATGCAGACGGTGGCCGCTATCCGTGAGGCGCGCCGCCAGCAGCTTGCCCGACTTGTCCGTATCCTCGACGCGGCTGTCCGAGACGGTCAACACGGCGATATTCAGGGCAATGAAAGCCCGCGCATCCGCCATCGCGATCAGTCCCGCGCCATAACCTGGTTTGCGTGCGCCATGACGATGAGCATAGCATTAACATTTGGATTCAAATAGCGGCGGCGCGGCGCCATCGATCCTATCCCGATTCGCCATGCCCTAGAAATATGAATATAGAAATTCGTCAAGCCCCTTTCGATCCGTGGGGTGCTGTCGCGCGCCATCAACTCTCGATGGAACAGGCGGGCAAATTCGGCGCCACCGCCGTGTTCGTCGGCAGCATGCGGGACTTCAACGAAGGCGCTCGTGTGACCTGGATGACCCTGGAACACTACGCGGCCATGACCGAAAAGCACCTGGCGCACCTCGCCGAACGGGCTATGGCGCGTTGGGACATAATCGACGTGCTGATTATCCATCGGGTCGGCGACGTGTATCCCGGCGATCCCATCGTGCTGGTCGCCACCTGGTCCGCGCACCGCGCCGCGGCTTATGACGCCAACCGCTTCATCATGGAAGAGCTGAAATCCACGGCGCCATTCTGGAAAAAGGAGACGCTGCGCGAGGGCAGCCGCTGGGTGGAGAGGAACACGCCGGGTTAGGCAATTGCGATTTCTGGAGGGCCCGCCCGGACTCACACGAAATTCGAAAACGGCAGCACCTCGACCTCAGTGCCCGGTTCGATGTTGCCGCTTTCCATCGGCAAAAAGATAAAGCAATTGGCCGCGGCCATCGACGTCAAAACCCCGGAGCCCTGTGCGCCGGTCTTATGCACGGTTAGCTGCCCCTGGTGGTCGCGTTCCATCATACCGCGCTGATATTCGACCCGTCCCGGGCGCTTTTTGAGTTTTGAACCGCACCGGATTTTGAGCGTCAGCGGCGGTGGCGGCGGTGCGCCCATGAGTTGCTGCAGGGCCGGCTGCACGAATACGTAAAACGTCACCATCACCGACACCGGGTTGCCGGGCAGCCCGAAAAACCAGGCTCCGGCATCATTATCGCCAATGCGCCCGAAGGCGAGCGGCCGCCCCGGTTTCATGGCGATCTTCCAGAAACCGATCTGGCCCAGTTTGTCCAGGGTGCGCTTGACGAAATCGGCCTCTCCCATGGATACGCCCCCCGACGTGATCACCACGTCGGCGAGCCGCACGGCCTGCGCGAAGGCTTCTTCCAGGGCAAGCGGGTCATCGCGAACGACGCCCATATCGATGATCTCCGCGCCCAGGCGTGTGAGCATCCCGTGCAAGGTGTAGCGGTTGCTGTCATACACGTCGCCCATCGTCAGCGGCTCGCCGATAGATTTGAGTTCGTCGCCGGTGGAGAAAAACGCGACGCGCAGGCGTCGCCGGGCCTTGACCTCGGCGATGCCCAGCGACGCCAGCAGACCCAGATGCGCCGGCAACAGTCGCTGGCCCACGGCGAGTACGCGCTCGTCGCGCGCGATATCCTCGCCCGCCGCGCGCACGTTCTGGCCGGGCTCGTTATCGGCGCCGATGCGGATAAATTCGCCCCGGACTTCCGCGCGTTCGACGATCACCACGCTGTCCGCGCCGGCCGGCACGGGCGCGCCGGTCATGATGCGGACGCAGTCGCCTTCACCGCATTCACCTTGAAATGGCCGGCCGGCGAAGGCCGTGCCGATGATCGCCAGGCTACGCGCGCTGTCTGCCGGAATGTCCGCGCCCCGAATGGCGAAACCGTCCATGGCCGAGTTGGTGTGGCCGGGCACGTCGATTTTCGAGTAAACGTCTTCGGCCAGTACGCGGCCCAGTGCGTCGCGCAAGTGTGCCTGCTCGAAACCGTCCACCGGTCTCAGCTGCGTACGCACGCGCCTGACGGCCTCATCGACGGGCAGGGAATCGGGATCGTAATCGTCCTGACAGCTTACGGAAGTCTCAATGCGGTTCTGGCTCATACGCGTCACCCGGTGAGAGCGAAAGATCGCTATTCAACGTGAATTGTAGAGCGTTTTGGCAACCGTGTGTTCCAGACAAGACAAATGCCCACCTGCGCCCGCCACTCTGATGTTAGCCAGCCCGGAGCCGTTGGCGTTACACTACTAATTATGTCGGAGCTGGATCACGCTCCTTGGCTGGTTGGCGCAGAACTATAATGTCGCGAGCGACTTCCAATCGATTATGGCGTTTGTGGCCGTCATCGTCGTCACGGCCGGCGTGGTCTGGATTAACCGCATCGCTTTCATCCTCATTGACAAGCTGGGAGAACTTTAAATGGAGTGAGTGCCAGTAGCAGCACTGGTGGTTTTCCTCATCGGGATCGGCCTGATTCTCCGCGAGATTGCCGCGCATAACAAGAATTAGCGCCGCGCGCGCGACAGGCGCGTAATCACAATAAAGACCGCTTTTGGCACGCCGAGTCGGCGAGGGAGTGGCATATGGGGTGGGTAATCTGGATCGCTGTGATCGCCTCCGGGCTGTTCGCGCTGGCGCGTATCCGCGCGAGTTTGAAGATATGGACTGGCGCGCTGGCGGTTGTGCTCATCGTGCTGGGCTGGAGCGGTTATCTCGCGTTCCCGCCTGGCGTCGTCCTATGGGGTTTGTGGCTGATTGTGGCCCTGATGAACTTTCCGGGCCCACGGCGCAGTGCGTTAAGCGCGCCGCTGCTCGATTACGTGCGGCGCGTGTTGCCGCCCATGTCGCAGACCGAGAAGACCGCCATTCAGGCAGGCGGCGTGTGGTGGGACGCCGAGCTGTTTCAGGGCAATCCGCAATGGAGCAGATTGCTGAACACGCCGGCGCCACGACTCACCGAGGAAGAACAGACATTCATCGACGGTCCGGTGGAAACGCTGTGCCGAATGCTCGACGACTGGCAGATCACGCACGAATTGAACGATCTTCCGCCTGCTGTCTGGGCGTTTCTTAAAGCGAATCGTATCTTCGGCATGATTATCCCGAAATCGTACGGCGGGCACGGCTTCTCCGCGCTGGCGCATTCCACCGTGGTGATGAAAATCACCAGCCGCAGCTGCGCGGCCGCGGTCACGGTGATGGTGCCCAACTCGCTGGGTCCTGCAGAGTTACTGCTGCATTACGGCACGGACAAGCAGAAGAATCATTATCTACCGCGTCTGGCGCGGGGTGAGGAAATTCCGTGTTTCGCCTTGACGGCGCCCACGGCCGGTTCGGATGCCGGCGCGATCCCGGATTTCGGCGTCATCTGCCGAGGCGAATACCAAGGCCAAATCGTGCTCGGTCTGCGCCTCACCTGGGACAAGCGCTATATCACCCTGGCGCCGGTTGCCTCCGTGCTGGGGCTCGCGTTCAAGGCCGTCGATCCCGATCACCTGCTGGGAGACGCGGAGGAACTGGGCATCACCTGCGCACTGATTCCGACCGATACACCGGGTGTGAATATCGGCCGGCGTCACAACCCGCTGGACACCGCATTCCAGAATGGTCCGACTTCCGGGCGCGACGTTTTCATACCGATGGACTGGATCATCGGCGGTCAGGCGCAAGTCGGGCGCGGCTGGGCGATGCTGATGGAGTGTCTGTCGGTGGGTCGCGGTATCTCGTTGCCAGCGCTGGGCACGGGTCTTGGCAAGCACGCCAGCCGCTATGCGGGCGCATACGCCGCCGTGCGCAAACAGTTCGGACTTCCGATCGGCCACTTCGAAGGCGTGGAGGAAGTGCTGGCGCGCATCGGCGGACTGACCTACATGATGGACGCCGCGCGCCTGCTCACCGCTGCGGCGATCGATGCCGGTGAAAGGCCGTCGGTGGTGTCGGCGATCGTCAAGTATCACAACACCGAGGCCATGCGCCAGGTGATCAACGACGCCATGGACATTCACGGTGGGCGCGGCATTTGTCTGGGCGCGCGCAATTATCTCGCCTCCGGCTACAAGTCTACACCAGTCAGCATCACTGTGGAGGGCGCGAATATCCTCACGCGCGGCCTGATCATCTTCGGGCAGGGCGCGCTGCGCTGTCATCCTTATCTGGTGCGCGAGATGGACGCGGCCTGCGATCCGGATCGCGAGGCGGGCTTGGCCGCGTTCGATCTGGCGTTGTTCTCGCATCTGGGTTATGGCGTGCGCAACGCCGCGCGCGCGCTGCTTTACGGGCTGACCGGGGGCCGGCTCTCGCCGGCGCCGGTGGCTGCGCCGACCGCGCGTTACTATCAACACGCGGCGCGTATGAGCGCGGCCTTTGCCGTAATCGCGGATGTGGCCATGCTGCTGATGGGCGGCGCGCTCAAGCGCAAGGAAAAACTGTCCGGGCGTTTCGCCGATGCGCTCGGCTGCCTGTTTCTCTTATCCGCCGCGCTCAAGCGTTTCGAGGATACCGGCAGGCCGCGGGCGGACCTGCCGCTGGTGGAATGGGTCGCCCAGTATTGTCTCTATCGCGTACAGGACGCGCTGGACGGCGTGCTGCGCAATTTTCCGTCGCGCGTGCTCGGCGTGTTGCTGCGTGTGCTGGTGTTTCCGCTGGGGCGACGATTTCGTTATCCGGCCGATCCGCTGGGCACCGAAATCGCCAATCTGCTGCTGACACCGTCCGCTGCCCGCGATCGCCTGACCGCGGGCATTCATATCTCGTCGGATTCCAAAGATGCGGCGGGGCGCGTCGAATACGCGCTGCAACAAACGACGGCTATCGCGCCCGTGGAACACAAACTGCGCGCCGCGCTCATCAAACCACCGTCGTATGGCTACGGCGACGAATGGCTTCATGCGGCCGTTGTGAGTGGCATCATCACCACCGCCGAGGCCGCGCAGTATCGCACCGCGCAGCAGGCTGTCATGGACGCTATTCAGGTGGACGATTTTCCGCAGACCCTGGGCGCAGATGCGCAAACGCTGGCGCAAGCGTCACGTCCGGCATATTCGGAGCAGGCACGGTCATGAAAGATTACACACGCCAAATCCGCCGCGCCGCGGTGCTGGGCGCCGGCGTCATGGGCGCGCAGATCGCCGCGCATCTGGCCAACGCCGGCGTGCCGGTATATTTGTTCGACCTGCCGGCCGATGGCGACGACAAGAACACCATCGCCAGAAAAGGCGTGCTGGCTCTGCTCAAGCTCAAGCCCGCGCCACTGGCCAACACCGCCACGGCTGCCGCCATCGAGCCCGCCAATTACGAACAGCATCTAGCGCGGCTTGCCCACTGCGATCTAGTAATCGAGGCTATCGCGGAAAAGCTGGAATGGAAGCACGATCTGTATCGAAAGATCGCGCCCTGCTTAAATGAAAACGCGTTACTCGCGACCAACACGTCGGGCATCGCCATCGCGACGCTCGCGGAATCCCTGCCGGATTCTTTGCGCGCGCGATTTTGCGGCGTGCATTTTTTCAATCCGCCGCGCTACATGCCTCTGGTGGAGCTGATCGCGCACAAAAGCACGGGCGACGCAACGCTCGACGTGCTCGAAGGCTTTCTTACGACGACACTGGGCAAGGGCGTGGTGCGCGCCAATGACACACCCGGCTTCATCGCCAACCGGGTGGGCGTGTTCGCCATGCTGGCGGTAATTCATCACGCCGAGCGCTTAAATCTGCCATTCGATCTGGTCGATAAATTAACCGGCGCGGGCATCGGTCGCCGCAAGAGCGCGACCTTCCGCACCGCGGACGTGGTCGGCCTGGATACGTTCGCGCACGTGGTTCGCGGCCTGGCGGCAGTTACGCCGGACGATCCATGGGCGGCGTGTTACCGGGTGCCGGCCTGGGTGGACAAACTGATCGAAAAAGGCGCGCTGGGCCAGAAAACAGGCGTCGGTGTTTACGCCAGGGCCGGCCGCGATATCCAGGTGCTCGATCTTGAAAATAAGACGTATCGCAGAGTGCGGTCGGCGCTGGACGATCGCGTACGCAATATGCTCGAAGAGCGAGACCCCGCGCGGAAATTTCAGGCGCTGCTCGCACTCGATCACCCCCAGGCAGACTTTCTGCTCGCCATTCATCGCGATCTGTTTCACTTCTGCGCCGTACACGTAGCGGAGATCGCGCCTACCGCGCGGGATATCGATGTCGCCATGCGCTGGGGTTATGGCTGGCAGCTTGGGCCCTTCGAGATGTGGCAGGCGGCCGGCTGGCGCGAGGTGAGGCAGTACATTCAGGATGGTATCGCAGCGGCCCACACCTTGAGTGCCGCGCCGTTGCCGGACTGGGTTACTGACCCTGCGCGGACGGCGGTCCACGACGCGCACGGCTCGTGGTCCGCGTCCGAAGGTGACGCGACGCCGTCGGTGAGTTACCCGGTTTATCGCCGCCAGGTATTCCGTCAGCGCGTGCTGGGGGAACCGGAACCGCGCTGGGAGACGGCGTACGAGACCGACGCAGTGCGCCTGTGGCACATGGGCGACGACTTGGCCGTGCTGGGCTTCAAGACACGGCTGCATGTCATCGGCGCGACAGTGCTGGAAGGCGTACAGGCGACGCTAGCCATCGCCGAGCGCGATTTCAAGGCGCTGGTGCTGTGGCAGACCGAGCCGCCGTTCTGTGCCGGCGCCAATCTGCGCGAATTGACTGAGGCAGCTCTTGCGGGCCGCTTCGATGACATCGAGGCGCTGGTGGAGGAATTTCAGCGCGCCAGCCTCGCGCTGCGTCATTCGATGATCCCGACCGTGGCTGCTTGTCAGGGTCTGGCGCTGGGCGGCGGCTGCGAATTCCTGCTGCACTGCGACCGCACGGTCGCGGCGCTGGAAAGCTACATTGGCCTCGTCGAGGTCGGCGTGGGCCTGATTCCCGGCGGCGGCGGTTGCAAGGAAATGGCGATGCGCGCGGCGGACGCGGCGCAGGGTGGCGATCTGCTGCCGTTTCTAGCCCGTTACTTCGAGCGGGCGGCCAAGGCGATGGTCGCCGCCAGCGCCGCCGAGGCGCGCGACTGGAATTACCTGCGCTCGGCCGACAAGATAATTTTGAATCCGTACGAATTGCTGCACGTCGCGAAGTCCGAAGCGCTGGCGCTATACGAGTCCGTATATCGTCCGCCACTGCCGCGCAACGATATCCCCGTGGCCGGCGCGCCCGGCATCGCTACCTTGCAGGCACAACTGGTGAACATGCTGGAAGGCGGCTTCATCTCGCCGCACGACTACGAGATCGTGCGGCGGTTGGCGTACGTAATGTGCGGCGGGGAAGTGACCGCGGGCACAAGGGTCAGCGAGCAATGGCTGCTCAAGCTCGAACGCACGGCGTTCATGGAGCTGCTGCGGATGGAAAAGACGCAGCAACGCATTTTGCATACGCTTCGGACTGGGAAGCCGCTGCGGAATTAGATTTCACAGGCACTTCCATGCGCCGATTAGCTTATCTGACACTTCTAACATCCGCTTGTACGATGGGGACCACCTTCGACGCGCGGAATGAATCATATGTTGACACGGGGGATGAACCATTTGTTTTTGTATCACTTTGCTCTTTAATTACTGATCCAGATAAATTCCACAAGAAGAATGTTCGCCTAATCGCGGTACTTGACTTGCAGGCTGAGGGCGACAAGCTGTGTTTGCATAAGGAAGACGTGAAATATGGGGCTACTTCAAAACTACCTTTCGGTCAGCATTGACTCTAAACAACGTGAGGCGACGTACGAGAGCCTCTTAAAATATGAACAAGGACTAATGTCGTGATGGATGGTGCTTTTCACAAAGATGGTTACGGTGGTGTCTTTGCGGGTTCAATAAGGGGCGTTCGACAGATTCGTGGGTGGGGGTCTACGGAACGTTGGCGCCTGAGATTACATTATCGGTAGCAACTGGATGGACGTATTTTGCCGGAGCTAGATTTTTGGGAAGCATGCGATGAATAAGCAAACCCAGGATGCCTACGTCGTTAATGCACTGCGCACGCCGGTAGGCAAGGCGTCTCGTGGAATGTTCGCGACGACGCGGCCGGACGATTTACTCGCGCACGTCATTCGCGGTCTGCTGGCGCGCTATCCGCAACTGGACAAGCGCCTGATCGGCGATGTCATCGTCGGCTGCGCGATGCCCGAGGCCGAGCAGGGCATGAACGTTGCGCGCATCGCGCTGTTGCTGGCGGGGCTGCCGGATTCAGTGCCGGGGGTTACGGTCAACCGTTTCTGTGCGTCGGGCCTGCAGGCAGTCGCCATGGCGGCGGATCGTATTCGTCTGGGCGAGGCGGACATCATGCTTGCGGCGGGTACCGAGAGCATGAGCCTGATACCCATGATGGGTAACAAGATCGCCTTCAATCCGCGCCTGTTCGCTGGTGACAGCGACGTCGGCATCGCCTACGGCATGGGCACCACCGCCGAGAAGGTCGCCGTGCGCTGGAAGATCAGCCGCGAGGCACAGGATGAATTTGCCCTGGAGAGTCACAAGCGCGCGCTGGCCGCCATTGGGACCGGCGAATTCAGCGACGAGATCCTGCCATACGAGGTGACACGCGCGCTTCCCGATATGGCGCAAGGCGTGGTTAGCATCCAGCGCCGTGAAGTGGACATCGACGAAGGTCCGCGCGCGGATTCCACCATCGAAGGCCTGGCCGCGCTGCGCCCGCTGTTCGCCGTGCACGGCAGCGTCACGGCCGGTAACAGCTCTCAGATGAGCGATGGCGCCGCGGCGGTGCTGCTGGCGAGCCAACGCGGCCTGAAGATGCTTGAAACTTCGCCCGTGGCGCGTTTTCTGGGTTACGCGGTCGCCGGGGTTGCGCCGGAGGTGATGGGCATCGGTCCGATCGAGGCGATCCCGAAGGCGCTGAAGCTGACCGGTATCAACCAGAATGCGCTGGACTGGATCGAACTCAACGAAGCGTTCGCGGCGCAAAGTCTTGCCGTGATCGGCGAACTGGATCTGGATCGCGCGAAGGTCAATCCACTGGGCGGCGCGATCGCGCTGGGACATCCGCTGGGCGCGACCGGCGCGATCCGCACCGCCACCCTGATCCACGGACTCAAGCGCCATGGACTAAAATATGGAATGGTGACCATGTGTGTAGGCACCGGCATGGGCGCGGCCGGCGTATTCGAGGCCATCATGTAACATCACGCTGGTCAACGATTGGTATGGCGGAAGTACTAAGGTTATGGAAAAGGTATGGCTCAAGTCGTATCCCGCTGGTGTGGCCGCCGAGGTTGACGTCAGTGAATTTGGATCGGTCGCCGAGCTGATCGAAAAGAGTTGCCAGCGGCACGGGAAGCGCCCCGCCTTCAGCAACATGGGCGCGACCTTGACTTACGTCGATATCGATCGTCTTTCCGCACGGTTCGCGGCATATCTCCAGCAGGATTTGAAGCTGGCAAGAGGCACGCGCGTGGCGGTGATGCTGCCGAATCTGTTGCAGCATCCGGTGGCGACGTTCGGCATTCTGCGCGCCGGACTGGTGGTGGTGAACGTCAATCCGCTTTGCAGCGCGCGCGAGTTGCAGCACATGCTCGGAGACTCCGGCGCGACCGCTATCGTTATTCTCGAAAACTTCGCGCATGTGCTGGCGAAGGTACGGCCAGCCACCGTGATCGAGCATGTGATCGTTACACGCATGGGCGATTTGCTGCCGTTTCCGAAATCGGTGCTGGTCGATTTCGTGGTCGATAGGATCAAGCGACTGGTGCCGCCTTACCAGCTTGCCGGCGCGGTCAATTTTGTGCGCGCACTCAAAGCGGGCAGGCGGCTGTCGCTGATGAAACCTCCGCTGCAACCTCAGGACACGGCTTTTCTGCAATACACCGGCGGCACCACCGGCCTGTGCAAGGGCGCGGTGCTAAGTCACGGCAACATGGTCGCCAACACGCAGCAGGCCGCCATGTGGTTCAGAACGGTGCTGGAAGAGGGCGGGGAATCGGTGATCACCGCACTGCCGCTTTATCATATCTTCGCGCTGACGGCCAACTGTCTGTTGTTCGTCAAGATCGGCGGTCACAACCATCTGGTGACCAATCCACGCGACATGCCCGGCTTCGTGAAACTGCTGCGCGGACTGAAGTTCACTTTCATCACCGGCGTGAATACGCTTTACAACGGCCTGCTCCATACGCCGGGCTTCGAGCGTATCGATTTCTCGCATCTCAAACTCGCGATCGGCGGCGGCATGGCGGTGCAGGCCGCGGTGGCGGAACGCTGGCAAAAGGCCACCAGCGTGGTGCTGCTGGAAGGCTACGGCCTCACGGAGACCGCGCCGGTGGTGTGCATAAATCCGGTGGATCTCAAGCAGTTCAGCGGATTCATCGGGCTGCCGGTGCCGTCGACCGAGGTGTCGGTGTGCGACGAGTCCGGTATCGAAGTCGCGTCGGGCGAGGCCGGCGAGCTGTGCGTGCGCGGCCCGCAGGTGATGCAGTGCTACTGGAACCGACCCGAAGAGACTGCGAGGGCGATCAGCGCGGACGGCTGGTTTCACACGGGCGACATCGCCACCATCGACGCACGCGGATTCGTGCGCATCGTCGATCGCAAGAAGGATATGATTCTCGTGTCCGGCTTCAACGTCTACCCTAATGAGGTCGAGGCGGCGGTGGCCGCGCATCCCGGTGTGCTGGAAGTCGGCGTGATCGGTGTGGCGGACGACGCCTGCGGCGAGGCGGTCAAGGCCGTGGTCGTGAAAAAGGATCAAGGTCTGACGGCCGAGGCCCTGCGTGTGCATTGCAAGGAGCAGCTGAGCGCCTACAAAGTGCCGAAATTCATCGAGTTCCGTGCCGAGCTGCCCAAGACCACGGTGGGCAAGATACTGCGGCGCAGCCTGCGGGACGAGCAGGTGGACACGCAGTCGCGCGTGGCGGAACACGCGTGAGCGCCCCATTGCCCGACGCGTCGCTTTGTCGATCATTGGGGATAGCTCGCGTCAGCCTGAACTCGGCAGGCCGCACGGCGCAAACAGGCGTGATACCGCCGCCACACGCGTAGTTTCGGAACAAAGCGCCATGTCGTCAGTCCGACCCTGATATCACTGCCGGAGATTCGCCCCATGCGGATTTCTCACCGACTTGCCATAAATCTCCTTATAATCCTTGCCGTTTTTGCACTGACATATCCGTTCGCGACCAGTGCGCTTGACGTTTACAAGTGGACTGACGGCGACGGCGTAGTGCATTACAGCGAGTCGCGCCCGCGTGCCGGCGCGGGCGATGTCGCCTCGCTCAAGACTTTTGAAATCGCTAACGAGCGCAGTCCTGGCGATGCCGAGGCGAGTCGTTACCGATCCATGCTGGACGTGGCCGAGCGGCTGGAGCAAAGCCGCTTGGCAAGGGAGCGGACGCGCGCGATACGCGATGCGCGTCAGGATCAACTCCCTGCAGGGACGCCGCGTTACGCCGAGGATAACATGAGCTACCGGGGCATTTACCCTTACGCGTCAGGCTACTACCGCCCGCATTATCCGCATCACCCTCAGTTGTACCTGCCCCGGTCCAACTACGATCACTCGCCCTGGCCGCTCAATCGCGGAAGCTTTGTCCCGGATGTCCGGCAGCGCGCTGATTCGTATAACCCCGCCGCCCGCGCCCGCGCGCAAGGCGGCGAGGCGATTCGAGCACCGTAGATCTTAGTGACTTCGCACCGTCGCCCTGGCAGAGATACGCGGCGACCGATCTCGATATAGCACCTGAGGCCCCGCATCGTACTTGCGCATCGTGGCGCCGCCACTTACCTTATGCGCTAGTTACTTCGCATAAGGACAGAACAGTCGTGGCAGAGGCCCGTCTCTCCGCTTCCGCGAGCGTGAACGGAAATAATGTCGATGACGGGCACGTTCCGGACAAGCGCTGGGCGCTGCTCACGTTGGGCGCGCTGGGCATCGTCTTTGGCGACATCGGCACCAGCCCGCTGTACGCAGTGCGCGAGGCGTTCCACGGTCAGCATGTCATCGCCGCCACGGCGCCCAACATTCTGGGCGTGTTGTCACTGATTTTCTGGGCGCTTGTAATCATCATCTCGATTAAGTATCTGCTGTTTGTGATGCGCGCGAACAACGAGGGCGAGGGCGGCATTATCGCGCTGGTTGCGTTGATCAATCCCCAAGCCGAATCAAAGCGCGGCTACTACTTGCTTGTGCTTGCAGGGTTGTTCGGCGCGGCGTTGCTGTATGGAGATGGCACCATCACGCCGGCGATCTCCGTGCTCAGTGCGATCGAAGGGCTTAAAGTCGCCACTCCTGCGTTCGAGCCGTATGTCGTGCCAATTACGGTCGTGATCCTCATCGGCCTGTTCATGGTGCAGAAACGCGGCACGGCCGACGTCGGCAAGGTGTTCGGACCGATAATCCTGATCTGGTTCGTTACCCTGGGCGCGCTGGGTCTCATTATGATCGTGGCTGAGCCCGGTGTACTGGCCGCGATCAATCCGTACTACGGCGGTTATTTCTTGTTCAACAACGGGCTGGCGGGCTACCTCGTGCTGGGTACCGTGTTTCTCGTAGTCACCGGAGGTGAGGCGCTGTACGCGGATATGGGCCATTTTGGCCTGCGGCCAATCCAGTTGGGCTGGTTTTTCGTCGTGCTTCCCGGGCTGCTGCTCAATTACTTCGGGCAGGGCGCGCTGTTGCTGCAACTTCCCGCAAGCCCTAACCCGTTTTATCAGATGGCGCCGTCGTGGTCGCTTTATCCGCTGGTGATACTGGCGACTTTTGCCACCGTGATCGCGTCGCAGGCGGTGATTACCGGAGTATTCTCGCTCACGCGTCAGGCGATACAGCTCGGCCAGTTGCCGCGCATGCGCATCACGCAGACCTCGAGCGAGGAATTCGGCCAGATTTATATTCCGGTGATGAACTGGCTGCTGATGTTCGCGACCATCGCGCTGGTGGTTGGCTTTCAGTCCTCCGGCAATTTGGCGGCGGCTTACGGCGTGGCAGTTTCCACGGACATGGTGATCACCTCCCTGCTGGCGTATTTCGTCGCCCGCCGCTGGGGCTGGCATCCGGTATTGCTGGGGGCCTTCATCACGGTATTGCTGGTGGTGGATCTGGCCTTCTTCGGCGCGAACATGCTGAAGGTGCCGGACGGGGGCTGGTATGCGCTCGCCGTGGGAGGGCTGGTGTTCTTCGTAATGGTGACCTGGCGGCAAGGGCATGACGTGGTGCTCTCGCGTCTGCGCGGGGAGACTGAGCTGCTGATGCTGTTTCTGTCGCGGATCGCGCGCGATCCACCGCCACGGGTGCCGGGCGCCGCCGTGTTCATGACCAACAGCGGCGAATGCACACCGCCGATACTGCTGCATCATCTTGAGCACAATCAGGTGTTGCACGAGAAGGTGTTGCTGCTGACGGTACAGACGGAGCGCATACCCTGGGTCAAATCCGCCCAGAGGCTTGATGTCAAGGCGTTCGGGCAGGGTTTTTACCGGGTGATCGTGCGCGTAGGCTTCAAACAGAACTGCAATCTGCCCGTGGCGCTGAGCATGGCCGAGCGTCTGGATTTGCACATCGACCTCGACAAGACCACGTTTTACATCGGCAGCGAGACGCTGGTGCCGAGCGACGAAGTGCCCGGCATGCTGCTGTGGCGCGAGCGCCTGTTTGCGTTCCTGTCGCGCAACGCCGCGCGGCGCACGGATTTTTACGACATCCCATCCGAGCGCGTGGTGGTGATGGGCATACAGGTGGATCTGTAGACAGGGCTGGTTTACGACAAGCGCCAGAAAAGGTGAAAGCAGAACCATCCCCGCTCACTAGAGCACCTACTGTTCCTAAGATCCTGGCTAAACTGTCATGTGAATTGCGACAAAAAATCTCGTAGATACTGCAAATACTAATAGTCCGTAATTCAATTATCGTCCACGGAGAATGATGTGTGGAGAAGACCCAAGCCGTGGCTGTGTTATTGCGCGACACCAACACAAGCCTCAGATAGCGCCCAATATAGATTCAGAATGGCTGGACGATGACCAGAATGACAATGGCGGCGAGAAACAATACCGGGACTTCATTGAACCAGCGATACCAGACATGACTCCGCGAGTTGTCCCCAAGCTGAAAACCTCGTACCAGCTTTGCACACCAGATGTGATAGCCACCGAGCAGAACTACCAGGCTGAGTTTGACGTGCATCCAGGCGGCTGATTGATAAATCGGCCATTCGCCAACAAGCAGCCACAACCCGAATGCGATAGTAAGAATGGCGCTGGGCGTCATTATTCCCCAGAACAGCTTGCGCTCCATAATGACAAACCGATCCAGGCTTTTCTGGTCGTCGCTCATGGCGTGGTAGACGAACAACCGCGGCAAATAAAAAAGGCCCGCGAACCACGTCACCATGAATATGATGTGAAAAGCCTTTACCCAGAGCATGGCTAACACGGACGCGGCTGCATCCACCTACGATGCTGACAATGGCTACGTTAGAAGCGACCTTGAAGCAGCGTTAGTGCGACCTTTAGTCAGCTCGATGGCGGTTGCTATTCGCTACATCATTGATTGCAAATAATTTTCAACGCCCACCCGACCGATCAGGTCCAGTTGGGTTTCCAGCCAGTCGATGTGATCTTCTTCATCGTCCAGTATGAACTGAAACAATTCTCGAGACACAAAGTCGCTGACTGACTCGCAATAGGCAATGGCCTCCCGTAGCACCGGGCACGCCTCATGTTCGAGCAGCAGGTCGCATTCAATCATCTCGCGCGGGTGCTCGCCGATTTTGAGTTTCCCAAGATCCTGCAGGTTAGGTAAGCCCTCGAGAAACAGAATTCGATGGATCAGCTTGTCGGCATGCTTCATTTCGTCCACCGATTCGCTGTACTCCTTCTCATTCAGTTTTTCTAATCCCCAGTTTTTATACATGCGCGCATGTAGGAAGTACTGATTGATTGCCGTCAGCTCGTTTGCAAGCGCCTGATTTAAATAATTAATAACTTTCTTATCGCCTTTCATTGACCTTTCTCCGATGCTAATTCATTGTAAAGCGGGAGCAGCGAAACGCGCGCGGCTCATAGGTCAACACAATAGCATCGGATACTTTAAACTTCAAGCTAAGTTATTGATTTACTGCATTAATTGGAAAAACGAATAAGAGGGATTTATATTGACGCGGCGACTTGCGAAGCAGGCGGAAATTCAAACTGATACATGTAGGACATGAGCATTTATGACTGAGCCGGCAGCAGAGCATCCGCTTCGATCGTCGCACTCTGCCGTTTTCCGTCCATGGCATTTTCGGTCAGAATGTTGCGCGCGCACTGTCCGCAGCGCCCACAGTGGCTTGCGACGCCGAGCCGATTGCGCAATTCACGCAAGGTGCACGCACCTTGGCGGATCTCCGCCCGGATCTGGTGGTCCGTTACTGCACTACAGAGACAGACATACATCGCGCTGACTCACTTATCGTGACTATTCGATTTAAATATTAACGAGAATGATTGTCAATAGTTATGTCAGTAATCGCCTATGGCAATGTTGATGGGCAGCACAAATCGATGAACATTCAGTTCTTTTCAATTTATTATTCGTTATGTCATCATTTTAAAGCCAGTTGGCTAATCGAGTTATTGGCGGACGTTATGGCCATAGGCGCGCAAAGAAAGTGATGGCTTACAGTTTTGGCCCCGCGAGTGCTTGAATGATTAAGGCTGCAATTGTCGGAGCGACAGGCTATACGGGCGCAGAATTGATGCGCTTACTGCTGCCGCATCCGCAGGTTACGCTGGTAACGGTGACTTCGCGTAGCGCCGCGGGTAAGCGTGTAGGCGAGCTGTTTTACAACTTGCGCGGCCGGACGGAGTTATCGTTTGCTGAGTTTTCGCTCAAAGCACTTGCGGAATGCGACGTCGTGTTTTTTGCGGCGCCCAATGGGACAGCTATGGAGTACGCGCCACTCTTGCTTGGCGCAGACGTAAAAGTTATTGATCTGGCAGCGGATTTTCGCTTGCGTGATGCCGATTCGTGGAAGCGGTGGTACGGACGCTCGCATTCGTGTCCCGAGTTACTTGAGCATGCAGTCTATGGATTGCCGGAAGTAAATCGCGATGCGATTCGTTCGGCAAGGCTGCTCGCCAATCCCGGCTGTTACCCAACCGCCGTGTTGCTCGGGTTTTTGCCATTGATCGAGGCAGGCGTGGTCGATCCTGATTACTTGATTGCGGACGCCAAGTCCGGTGTCAGCGGCGCCGGCCGCAAAGCCAGTATCGGCAGTCTATTCTGTGAGGCAGATGAAAACTTCAGCGCTTATGGTGCTGATGGCCATCGGCATTCGCCGGAGATTGCGCAAATGCTGGCACTCCGTGCTCGCCGGGAGGTGTCATTGACGTTTGTGCCTCATTTGACGCCAATGATTAGAGGCATCCACGCCACCTTGTACGCAAGGTTAACTGTAGATGAAGTCGACCTACAGGACATTTTTCAACGGCGCTACGCTGGCGAGCCGTTTGTTGATGTTATGCCTGCGGGCAGCCATCCTCAAACGCGCAGTGTGCGGGGCTCTAATCAGTGTAAAATTGCGGTACATCGTCCGGGCGGAGGAAGCATCGTGCTGGTGCTGTCGGTGATCGATAACCTGGTGAAAGGCGCCGCGGGACAGGCGGTGCAGAATATGAATCTGATGTTTGGCCTCGATGAAGCCCTTGGGCTCGCCGAAATTGCATGTCTTGTATAGCGCGTGCAACGGAACCATCCTGCGTGGGGCGCGTCTTGGATATCGAGACGACGCTATTTAACTTTCGAATGATAATTGAGGTACAGCTATGAATACTGCGGAAGAACAGGGCGTGATCGATGCGGCGGCTTCTGTCATTCCGACGCCAATCAACTTCACAGATGCCGCGGCTCAGAAAGTAAAAGAGTTGATTGATGAAGAAAGCAACGATCAGCTTAAGCTGCGCGTATTCATTAGTGGCGGCGGCTGTTCAGGGTTTCAGTATGGCTTTACGTTTGACGAAACCGTACAGGAAGGAGATACACATGTTGAAAAAGGCGGCGTGACTTTACTGGTTGATCCTATGAGTTTTCAATATCTTGTGGGGGCGGAGATCGATTACACGGAAGGGCTTGAGGGTGCGCAATTTGTAATCCGCAATCCCAACGCGACCACCACCTGTGGGTGCGGATCATCGTTCTCGGCTTGAAGGGAAACGACCTGTTTCGCGCAATCTGAGTTTTCAACTATTTTGAGGGAAGATCGCTCAGAATTTGTTCGCTTGCATAGCAAGGCGTCCCTGACGCGTGTAACCACCCAGCCGGGCCTGCATTGAGGCGGTAACCTGCTGAAAGCGAGCTTTTTCTGTTTCAGGCAAGGGTTTGGCGGTCGGTAGCGCGACTGTCAGCGGATCCTGGTGCTCTCCGTTGATCCGAAATTCGTAATGCAGATGAGGACCAGTCGCAAGGCCGGTCGAGCCGATGTAGCCTATAGTCTGTCCCTGCGCGACCCGTTGTCCGACACTAGTCCCGCTGGCAAAAGCCGACATGTGACCGTAAAGCGTGGTGTAGAGGCTGCCATGCCTGAGGATGATCGTGTTTCCGTAACCGCTGATGTAGCCCCGTTCCTCTAGCACCGCATCACCGGTCGCTTTGATGGGCGTGCCAGTAGATGCAGCATAATCCACGCCCCGATGCGCACGGATCGTATTAAGAATCGGATGTCTTCGATTCAGGTCGAAGTGTGAGCTGATTCGGGCGACATCCACCGGTGTGCGCAGGAAAGGCCGGCGTACGCTCCGGCCTTCCGGCGTGTAAAAACCGGTATGCCCATTGGAATCGGTGTAACGTATCGCCCTGAAAACGCGACCCTGGCTGGTGAATTCCGCGGCAACGATGTTGCCTGAGCCCACCGCTTGACCCTGGCGATAATGCTCATCATGCACTACGGTGAATGTGTCACCTCTGCGAATGTCCAGAGCAAAGTCGATATCCCAGCCGAACAGTCCGGCCAGTTTCATGATCATTAAATCGGATAGACCGGCGTCATTTCCGTCCACGTATAGCGATCGGGATATGACACCGGAGGTGACGACGCGGCGCGGTTCCATTGCGCGATCATGTAGTTTCGCTTGCAGGTTGCCTTCGCTGGTTTTGATTACGCTAAGGCGCGTCGCGTAATCAGGGTCGAAAATGAGCTCTTCCATGCCGCGGTCGCCAATGCGCACGCGCAGCTTCTGGCCCGGATAGATTGAATCCAGGACTTCCGCTTCGCCGCCAAGGCGCATGATGCCATCCAATTCGTCGTAAATGTCCAAACGACTGAATATCGACGATAACGTATCTCCGATAGCGACCGTGATTCCATGCCATTCCCCGTTTGCCCTGCTCCGAGGTCTGGCGGCTGGACGAGCACCCGATATCGTTGTTTGCTGTTCAATGCCCGATTGCAAATCGCGCTTC
Organism: Gammaproteobacteria bacterium; assembly: GCA_013696315.1. NCBI lineage: Bacteria > Pseudomonadati > Pseudomonadota > Gammaproteobacteria > Gammaproteobacteria bacterium. Next base: position 32,719 of record JACCYU010000174.1, read on the forward strand.
GAAAACTCTCGATCGGGAGGGATCGACGAGGCGCCTGGAAGCGCCAATGGCAAATTGATGTGCGGCGCCGCCCGCGCGTTGTCGTACGCGAATGCCGTTGCCTGTACCTGATCCTGCTGCGGTACCATGAATCGGCCGCTGTTAGCCTTGGCAATTACAGCGCCGAGTACGAGCACGCTGATTATAGGAATTAGCGATGGGCCGCGGAACGGATACGGCGTTACGCCATAGTCTGCAGCGAAAACGCGTAGTGCACTGCGTTTATAGTCAGCTTTTATGTATGATCCGCGAGTCACTGGAATTCCAACGTTTTTTCGATGCAGGGAAGATAACGTCACCATGCCCATCGGTCAATTTGTCTATAGGGCGATTAGCCATGTTCCAACGACGCACGGTCGGTTTTCAGGTGACGCACGGTCGGTTTACAAGTTCTTTTTGCGTTAGCTCATGATCTCGGTTACTGACCAGCTTGCGGTAATTCGGCGCGGCAGCGATGAGATTCTCGTTTATGCTGAACTTGTTGAAAAGCTCAGGCTGAACAGGCCGCTGCGGATTAAGGCGGGTTTCGATCCTACCGCGCCCGATCTGCATATTGGTCACGCGGTATTACTCTATAAGCTGCGCCAGTTTCAGGAATTGGGGCACGATGTCATATTTTTGATTGGCGATTTCACCGGCATGATCGGTGACCCCTCCGCAAGGAGCGCGATTCGAAAGCCGCTGAGCCGCGATGAAGTCATGGCTAACGCAGCGACTTATCAAGCTCAGGTTCACAAAATACTGGACCCGGAACGAACCCGTCTGACGTTCAATTCAGCATGGATGAACCAGATGAGCGCGGGTGATCTCATACAGTTGGCGGCCAGACACACCGTCGCAAGAATGCTGGAGCGCGACGATTTTCACAAGCGCTATGTCGGTGGCCAACCGATTGCGATCCATGAGTTTATCTACCCCTTGGTGCAAGGATACGACTCGGTGGCGTTAAGCGCCGACGTTGAATTAGGTGGTAGCGATCAGAAATTCAACCTGCTGGTCGGCCGCGAACTACAAAAGCAATACGGACAGGTCCCGCAGGTCGTCATAACAATGCCTCTCCTCGAAGGGCTCGACGGCATGCAGAAAATGAGCAAGTCGCTAGGCAACGCAATCGCAATCACTGCGCCTGCCAACGAGATGTTTGGCAAGCTGATGTCGATTTCTGACGAACTCATGTGGCGCTACATGGAATTGCTCAACATTGCGCCCATCACCGCTGTCGAGTCGCGGAAGCGCGAAGTGGCCGATGGCGCGAACCCGCGCGACATCAAATTGCAGTTCGCGCAGGAGATTGTGCAGCGGTTTCACGACCGCGCGTCCGCGGAGGCGGCGATGCGGGAGTTTATTGCTCGTTTTAAACACGGGGCGTTGCCCGCCGATATGCCCGCGATACAGGTTGCCGTGGGCGGTGACGGATTGCCGATCGCCAACGTGTTAAAGCAGGCAGGGTTGGTAGCCAGTACGTCCGAGGGGCTGCGCATGATCGATCAGGGCGCTGTTCGAGTACAGGGAGAGCGGATAGTAAGCAGAGACTACAAGGTGGTTTCGGGCGCCACGCTTGTACTTCAGGTGGGCAAGCGACGGTTCGCGCGTGTAACCACGACCTTGCAGTGAAAGCCGGGGGGATTCATTTCTATACTGTCATGTATCTACTGTCGCGATAAACTGCTTGACGCGCATCGTTTATGACCTATAATCGCGCCCTCTTGAAGATCGCGTCAATATTTAGTCCGCTGCCCTTTCGAACTAAAAAAATGTGGACTAAACTGTCCCATTAGAAGCATTACTTGATGGCATTAGCGATTCGCCGAACCACTGTTCGGCTGTGTTCTTTTACAATTTGTCAGGTAGTTTGTGCGGGTGCTTGCGTTTGTGTCGGATATTGAAAGACATTGACGTAAGTCACCCAAAAGCTCGTAAGAGCATTTGGACCCGACTTTGTCAGTTAGTGCTTTTACAGCGCAAGCTGTAGCAGCTTTAAACTGAAGAGTTTGATCCTGGCTCAGATTGAACGCTGGCGGCATGCCTAACACATGCAAGTCGAACGGTAGCAGGGGCTTCGGCCCGCTGACGAGTGGCGGACGGGTGAGTAACGCGTAGGAATCTACCCAGTAGCGGGGGATAGCTCGGGGAAACTCGGATTAATACCGCATACGTCCCTTGTCATATCGATAAGGGGGAAAGCAGGGGACCTTTTAGACCTTGCACTATTGGATGAGCCTACGTCTGATTAGCTAGTTGGTAGAGTAAAAGCCTACCAAGGCAACGATCAGTAGCTGGTCTGAGAGGACGATCAGCCACACTGGGACTGAGACACGG
>JACCYU010000175.1 GCA_013696315.1 Gammaproteobacteria bacterium
TGCGGCGGGCGGGCGCCGATGTGGTGGTGATCGCGCCGCATCTGGGGCCGGCGTTGCGCGCCGATGTCGATCGCGGGCGGGTACGACACGTCGCGCGGCTGTTCGCTGACAGTGACGTGGATAATAACGCGCTGATCATCGCCGCCACCGATGATCCGGATGTCAACCGGCGCATCGGGGAGCTGGCGCGCTCGCGCAACGTGCCGGTGAACGTGGCCAGCGATGCCGCGCTGGGCAGTTTCATCCTGCCGCCGGTAATCGATCGTTCTCCATTGCAGATCGCCGTTTCCGCCGGCGGCGCCTCGCCAGCGCTGAGCCGCGATTTGCGCGGACGGCTGGAAAATTTTATTCCGGCCGCTTACGGACAACTCGCCGGCCTGCTTAGGTCGTTCCGTCCGGCCCTGCGGCGACGCTTCCCGGACCAGGCACAGCGGCGTCGCTTCAGCGAGCAGGTGTTGCACGGGCCGGTCGCCGAGGCGGTGTTTGCCGGCCGCGTGATTGACGCGCGCGAGATGTTGAGCCGCATGCTGGCCGCGGATGCGTCGCCACCGCGCCTGGCGGGCGAGGTTTACCTGGTCGGCGCGGGTCCCGGTGACCCTGATCTTCTGACCTTCCGTGCACTTCGATTAATACATCAGGCCGACGTCGTGGTGTACGACCGGCTGGTGTCGCAGCCAATCCTGGAGCTGGTGCGAGCCGATGCGGAACGTCTGTACGCTGGCAAATATCCGCGCGGACCGGCGATCGCGCAGGAAGCGATCAACCAATTGTTGATCCGACTGGCGAAACAGGGCAAGCGCGTGTTGCGCTTAAAGGGCGGCGACCCGTTCATCTTCGGCCGCGGCGGCGAGGAAATCGCGACTCTGGTGGAAGAGGGCATCCCATTCCAGGTCGTCCCCGGCATCACCGCTGCGTCGGGCAGCGCGGCCTACGCGCGCATCCCGCTCACGCACCGCGATTACGCGCAGGCCTGCGTTTTCGTCACGGGCCATTTGAAGAACGGCACGGTGGACCTCAACTGGCAAATGCTGGCGCACGAACGCCAGACGCTGGTGTTCTATATGGGGTTGCTCGGTGTGGAGGTGATCTGCGCGCAGCTTGTCGCGCACGGATTGTCCGCTAGTACGCCGGCGGCCCTCATCGCGCAAGGCACCACGCCACGTCAGCGGGTGCTCATCGGCGATCTCGCAACCTTGCCGGGGCTGGTCGCGGACAACGCCGTGCAGGCGCCGACCCTGATCATCGTGGGTCAGGTAGTCCGTCTGCACGACAAGCTGCGCTGGTTCGAGCCAACCGCGGCGACGGATTCGAGTCCACGCTAAAGCCGCGGCGTACTGACGTCCGGCCCTGGCAAGGCCGGTCGCCCTGCTTCGCCGACCCTAAAAAATCATCCCTCGGCGCCGACTGCCGCGACGGTATGCGCCGCGCGGCGAGATGGGGCACTGGATCGTAGCCGGCGGCATGGATGGCGCGGATGCGCTCAAGCCTGGACAGAAGCGTCTGTCTGGGCAAACCTGGAATGTAAACGCTCATGCCCGAGGGCAGCAGCGCTTTCGCCTGTTCGAGCCGGTCAGAATCGCATGCCGCGCTCAGATCTATCGAGCCGTCGCACATCAGCTCGGCGATGACGCGCTCCAGATGATGCGTGTCAATTGCCTGACTGTGATGGCTACCCGTGACAATGGCCGCTTCCATTTGCATATCCGCGCGCCTCTACGACAGTCCGAGCTGGTCGGACGCCATTTTGGCGCCTTTAACGCGCGACTTGATCTTCTTGAAGGCCACGTCGCGCGCGACATCCGGCGAGCCGTGTTTGGGTTTCATGTCAACGCTGAACGGCGAAAAACCGCAGTCGTCGGTGGCGCCCAGGCGTTCTTTCGCGATGTATTTGGAGGCGAGCAGCAGGTCGTCGCACACCTGCTCCGGGGTTTCAACATTCGGGTCCTGCGGGTTGATCACGCCGATAAAACACACCTGCGGCACCCCGTTCGCGTCCTCGCGGCTGTGCTCACCGACAAGCTTGTAAACGCTCTCCTTGTCCTTCTCGCTCGCGAGCTGCATTAGAAAGTAACCGGCGTTCATCCTGAACATGCTGGGCAGTAATTTCGCGTACGGAACATCCGCGCTATGCGTGGAGTCCATGTCGCCGCCGGGGCAGGTGTGAATGCCGATGTTCCTGCGTTCTTGGGCAGAAAATCGGTCAATAACCCGATTGTTGAGTTCGACGAACTGCTCCAGCATGCCGCGCCCGGTCCACGGATTGTCGGGATCGTTGCGGCAGGCAAGCCGCCCCTCGGTAAAGTCTATCGACACCCGCGCAGCACCCGCCTTGAACGCCTTGCGGATGTCTTTTTCGCACTCGTTGCAGAGGTCTTTCAGAAAGTTCTCGCGCGGGTAATCAGGCACCTCGTCGTCCAGCGGATACAACAGCGCGAGCATCGATGGCGCGATCACGGCCTGCTTCATCGGCTTGCTCGCGTACTTGATGGACTTTTCCAGATAGTCCGCGGCGTACGTCTTGTACTTGAACGGACCCGCGGTAAGCCGCGGCAACTGGCGATGATGGCCGTCGGCGAACACGGCGAAATACTGGCCGTCCGCGGCGAGATTGTCGGCCAGGCCGGTGCCCGCCAGCGTATCGGTAAACGGATAGGTGGCGAAGCTGGATGCGCGTTGTTCACCGTCGGAGATTATGGGCGCGCCCGTTGCCTCCCCGCGCTCGATAGAGTCGCGGCAGGCGGCGTCCTGTTCGGCCTGCAACTGTTCGAACTTGATCTTGCCGGCGTCGTAATTCTCGATCGCCTGTTGCAGCCTGACTGGCCGTGGCAGTGAACCCACGGGCTCGGTGGGAATCGGCATACTCATTATCTCCGTCGGTGATTGATCTGTCGTTGTTCTATGAGGCCTGCCTTTTGAGTATAGGTCGATTGGTTCGGATTTGCCGACCGCTTTACAGTGAAGCCGTCCGGGCACGTATGTGCTGAAATGCGCCACAATAGTTCGCGGTGTGCCTGTCAACCGTGCTGAATCGAGATGCCGCTGAGCTTCGTTGCGGCGCAGCCATCGAGTAACGCTATGAGCGATCCGCGGGTTTCAAACGAACGGAGTTCCGGTTTATGCTGACGCGCCGCGGGTTTCTGGCCGCCGGCGCGGCCAGCGCGTTTTTCGGGCTGCGCGTGGCGGTTGGCGCGGGCGTGAACACCGCAGCTAGCGGAAAGACAAAATCCCCGTTCGGCCCCCCGCTACCGGACCCGCACCGTTTGCTGGACCTGCCGCGCGGTTTCTCGTACACCATCATTTCGCGCGCCGGGCAAAGGATGGATGACGGTCTGTACGTGCCGGGCGCGCACGACGGCATGGCTGCGTTCGATGCCGGCGATGGCAACGTGGCGCTCGTTTGTAATCATGAGTTGGAACCCTTCGATATCAAAGCCGGCCCGTTCGGACCCAATCAGGAGCGTCTGCGGCATATAGCCCGCGATCGTTTGTACGATGCAGGGGGCTGCGTGGCCGGGCAGGGTGGCGCCACCACATTGATTTACGATCCGCGCGCCAGGAGGGTGGAGCGGCAATTCCTCTGTCTTGCCGGCACCGAGCGCAATTGCGCCGGCGGCGCGACGCCGTGGGGTGCCTGGCTGTCGTGCGAAGAAACCGCGGCGCGCGCGGATTTTTTCCATGGCCGGGATCACGGCTGGGTGTTCGAGGTGCCGGCCGACGCGCGAGCGCCGGTCGATCCCGCGCCGCTGAAGGCCATGGGGCGCTTCAGGCACGAAGCGGTGGCGATCGATCCCGCGACTGGTGTTCTGTATCTCACCGAAGATGAGGACGACAGCCTCATCTACCGCTTCCTGCCCCAAACGCCCGGACGGCTTGCCGCTGGCGGCCGGTTGCAGGCGCTGGCGCTGGCCGAGAGAAAAGCCGCGGATACGCGCAACTGGCCAGGCGGCAGTGAAAATCAAATCCCGGAAAACACGCCGTTAGACGTGCGCTGGCTCGATCTCGACGAGGTCGAATCACCGCGCGACGATTTGCGGATGCGTGGTCACGCGGCGGGCGCGGCGCTGTTCGCGCGCGGGGAGGGCATCTGTTTCGGTAATGGCGAGCTGTATTTCTGTTGCACCTCGGGCGGCGCGCTCGGTGCGGGGCAGATATTCCGTTACCGGCCGAGCGCATTCGAAGGCGCTTCGCGCGAACGCGAAGCGCCCTGTCAGCTCGAACTGTTCGTGGAAAGCGCCGACCGTCGCGCGCTCGATAACTGCGATAACCTGACCATGACGCCCTGGGGCGATCTGATGGTGTGCGAGGACGCGAACACGCCCTGTTCGCTGGTCGGCGTCACGCCGGACGGCGGACTGTATCGATTTGCCGAGAATGCCCACACGCCTTCCGAACTGGCGGGCGTATGTTTTTCGCCGGACGGGCGCACCCTGTTTGTCAACATCCAGAAAAGCGGGTTGACCCTGGCGATCGCCGGGCCTTTCCCCGGGTCTCCAGAGTTGAATCCCAGGCATCGGTGCTGATGCATAAGGGACCGGACCGATTCCTTTCTTAAATGGTTTTGATTATCATTTGGCGGTGTCGCGCGTTTGCCTAGCTGGCCGTCTGGGCATGCCGGTTTACGGACATGCCGCGAATTTGAGTCGAATCAATCGCTGTAGATTATGTCAATAGGCAGTCAATAGATGTCGCGCGTTTCAATACGCCGGGTTAACGCGGACCCGGCTCACAGACTGGAGTCAGGGTATGGGTTTTAGTATCGGACATTTGCTGGTGGTATTGCTCATCGTCGCCTTGCTGTTTGGAACCAAGCATCTGCGCAATCTCGGCGGCGATCTTGGCTCGGCAATCAAGGGTTTCAAGGAGGCTATGAGCGGAGGCGACAAGGAATCGGACAAGTCTGCGATCGACAGGCTGGCGGACCGCAGCGGCCCGAGCGACCGCGAGTCACACGGCGCCCACGTCGAGGACAAGGACAAGAACAAGGTTTAGACGCGCGAGCGTAAGGTTCGCGGCAAATCGCGCGCGCCTTTGTTATGGGGCGTGAGATTTTATCCTTGCGATGATGGTCCCGAAGGTTTAACCAGTCACCCCGCCCGTGGCGTGTCGCTTCCGCAGGACCCGCGAACTGTCCGCCGCACCGATGACGCGCCCCCGCGCCGCGCCGCGTTCTCTCTATCGTTCACTGAAGGCCAAGGAGTTTGATGATGGATCCTGAAACGTCCACGCTTCCCATTTCGTCTCACCTATTGCTGCAGGAACTATTGTTGAATGCCGACCCGGTGGTCAAGGTCGCGGTGATCCTGCTGGTTTTGTTCTCCGTGTGGTGCTGGGCCATCATCGCGACCAAGACGTATCAGCTCATCAAGGCGCGGCGCTCGGTCGCACGCCTGGAACGCGAACTCGTTACGGACAAGACGTTCGAGCCGAATCCGGAAAGTGCTCGCGCCTACGCGGTGGTCGAGGCCGGCACCCGCGAATGGCGGGACGGCGCACCGACTGACGGCGCGCCCGAGTCCCGCTCCGACGCACGCGAGCGCATCGAACGCGCCATGCGCGCGGCATTGAGCGGAGAACTGCGCGACCTGCAGAAACGCCTGCCGTTTCTGGCAACGGTGGGCTCGGCGGCGCCGTTCATCGGATTGTTCGGCACCGTGTGGGGCATCATGAACAGCTTCACCGCGATCGCGCGTTCGCAGGACACCAGCCTGGCGGTGGTCGCGCCGGGCATCGCAGAAGCCTTGCTGGCGACCGCCATCGGTCTGGTGGCGGCCATTCCGGCGGTGATGGCGTACAACAAGTTCGCGACCGAATTTTCGATCTATTCCAACCGCGTGCAGACCGCCATCGGCACATACGGCGGGCGGCTGGCGAAGCTGACCCCGCTGGGTGATGCGTAATGGCCATGCACCTGATGGAACTGGGCGGCGCGGTCGAAGAGGCCGGCAGCGACCTGCATCCCATGGCTGAGATCAACGTCACGCCGTTCGTCGATGTCATGCTGGTGCTACTCATCGTGTTCATGGTGACCGCGCCGCTGATGGTGTTGCAGGTGCCAGTGGAACTGCCCAAGGTAAGCGCCAGCCCGATGGAAAAGCCGCCCGAGCCGATCGTGCTGGTGCTGAACAGGCAGAATCGTATTTTTATCGACAAGACCGAGATCACGGAAGGCGAAGTTTTCGGACGTCTTGAATCGCTTAATACGAAACGCCCCGATGCCGCCGTTTATGTAGGCGCGGACGAAGGTGTTTCTTACGGCAAGGTCCTCAAATTGCTGAGCGCCGCGGGCGCCGCCGGCTTCGCGCAGGTCTCGCTGCTCTCCGAAGACGACGCGCAGTAAGCCACCAAGCGCGTCGGTCCATCATGCGTTACGGCATTGTCCTCTCGTTTATTCTGCACGCCCTGGTGATCGTGCCGCTGCTGTTCGTCTATACGTCCAGGCCAAACGAACCCGCCGGACGCGAGACGCCACCCACCCGCTACGTGGCGCAAACCGTGAACATCGAGGCATTGCGGCCCGAGCCGGTGCCGGTCGCGCAGCCGGAACCGCCGCCATCGGAGGAGCCGGAGCTGATCGTGAGCGAAGCGGAGCAGGCCACCACAGTCGCGCCGGTGGAGCCGGAAACGGTCGAGTCCACCGAGCCGGAACCGCCGCCCGAACCGGTCGCGCTGCGGGAACCCGAACCCATTGCGGAAGAACCGCCGCCGCCCGAAGTTGTCGCCACCGAACCCGAGCTACTACCCGCACCGATCCCTGAACCGGAACCGCCGCCCGAACCCGAGCCGCCGGAGCAGGCGGTCGAGCCGCAACCGCCGGTAACGGCGCAGGTGCCGCCCCCGGACCAGCAGGCCATGCTCGATCAACAACCCACGCACGGCAGCGCCAGCTCGGGCAACACCTCGCAGGAACAGTCCGGTGGGGCCACACCAGGTCAGCGCGCTGATTACTTCGCGGAGCTGCGGGGATGGCTGGAGCAGCACAAGCAGTATCCTTACATGGCGCAGCGCATGCGTCAGGAAGGAACGGTACAACTACGGTTCGTGATGGACAGGGAGGGCAATGTGCTGTCCTACAACATCGATCAAAGCTCCGGCTATTCAGCCCTGGACGGCGAGGTTGAGGAACTCATACTGCGCGCCGATCCGCTGCCGCCGCTGCCAGACGAGATGCCCGAAGCGAAGGTCGAAATGGTGGTGCCGGTATCGTTTTTCCTGCAGTAATCCGGCGCCTCCGTGCGTATGTGCGGTTTCTTTGTCTGCTGGCGCTCGTGTCGCCGCTCGCGTATGCGCAGATCGCGGTCACTGACGATCGCGGCGACACGCTGACCCTTGAGCGACCGGCGCGACGTATCGTCAGCCTGTCGCCACATATTACCGAGCTGCTGTTCGCGGCCGGCGCCGGCGCGCGCGTGGTCGGCACGGTGGAGTACAGCGATTATCCGCCCGCGGCCAGGGTCATTCCGCGCATTGGCAACTATGGCGCGGTCAATCTCGAAGCCCTGCTGGCGCTAAGGCCCGACCTCGTGGTCGCCTGGGGCAGTGGCAGCCCTGCAGCGCTGGTGCAGCGTCTGCGCGACCTCGGCGTGCCGGTTTACGTTACCGAACCGCGCAGGCTTGCCGATATCGCGGATCACATCGCGAGGCTCGGGCATCTGACGGGTACTGCGGTCATTGCACAGGCCGCCACGGATGATTTCCGCCGGCGTCTGCGCGCGTTGCGTGGGCGGTATGCGGGGGACTCCGAAGTGAGCGTGTTCTACGAGGTATGGCACGCGCCCCTGACGACGATCAATGGCGCGCACCTCATCAGCAAGGTGATGCGGCTGTGCGGTGGCCGAAATGTATTCGCGGATCTGCCGATGCTGGCGCCGCAGATCAACATAGAGTCGGTGCTGGCACGCGATCCGGATGCGATCGTCGTCAGTGGCACGGCGGACGCGCCCGATGAACTGCGAAACTGGCGGGAATATCCCGAACTCCGCGCAGTAGCGGCGGGACACCTCTACTTTATCGATCCCGATCTCATCCAGCGGCACACGCCGCGCATTCTCGATGGCGCGGAAGTCATGTGCGGGCAGCTTGAGCGGGTGCGCGACGGCTTGCCCGACAATTTAAGGCAATAACGCACGCAGACGCTCGGCAGTCTGCTCGCGATCGATCTTTGAGGCAGCAACGTCCAGCACCAGCGCCTCCCAATTGTCAATATCGGATGCCGGGATATCCGGTTTGGACAGCAGACCAATAGCTTCCAGAAACACGAGGCATGCAGCGAGTGCGGCGCGCTTGTTGCCATCCACGAACGGGTGATTGCGACACAGATAGAACAGGTAAGCTGCTGCAACCTCTATCCCATCCTTAAGCAGCGGTTCCCCGCCGTAAGAGGCT
>JACCYU010000176.1 GCA_013696315.1 Gammaproteobacteria bacterium
GTATGGAATCTACACGGCTATCGTGCCGGCCATCGTCGCGGCGCTGCTCGGCTCTTCCTGGCACCTGATTTCCGGGCCTACCACGGCGATATCCATCGTTGTATTTTCGGCCCTGTCGGCACTGGCGGCACCGGGCTCGGAGAAATTCGTCCAGCTTGCGATCACCGCGGCCTGCATGACGGGCGTCATTCAGCTGATGCTGGGCCTGGCGCGGCTCGGCGCACTGGTCAATTTTGTATCGCATACGGTGATTGTCGGGTTCACGGCCGGCGCCGCCATCCTGATTGTCACCAGCCAGCTCAAGGCCGCGTTCGGCCTGGCGATCCCAGCCGACCAGTCGTTCGTGCAAATCTGGCTGATGTGGTACCGCCAACTGGACGATACCAACATTTATGTGTTCGGGATCGCGCTGGTCACCTTGCTGGTGGCGCTTTCCATAAGAGCCTGGCGCCCGCGCTGGCCGGTCATGCTGATCGCAATGTCGGCGGGTACGATCCTCTCGGTGGCGCTAGCCGGCGCCAACCATGGGGTGCGTCTCGTCGGTGCGCTTCCAGCGCAGATACCGCCCCTGTCGCCGCCCGACATCAGTCTGAACACATTGCGCGACATCGCGCCCAGCGCACTGGCGATCGCTGTACTCGGACTGGTCGAGGCATCGTCGATCGCGCGCGCCGTAGCGCTGCGCTCGGGCCAGCGCATCGACGGCAATCGCGAGTTTATGGGGCAGGGCTTGTCCAATCTGATTGGCAGTTTCTTCTCGTGTTATCCAGCCTCTGGCTCGTTCACGCGCACGGGGGTCAATTTCGAGGCCGGCGCCAGGACACCACTGGCTGCGATCACGGCCGCGTTAATCCTGATACTCATTGTGCTGTTCGCCGCACCGCTTGCGGCCTATCTACCGATCCCCGCGATCGCCGGGGTGCTGATGCTGGTGGCGTGGAATCTGATCGATCTTCGACAGATAAATCTTATCCTGCGCACCGATCGCGCTGAGGCGGCCATTTTGCTCACGACTTTTGCGGCGACCCTGTTTATCGATCTGGCATTCGCGATCTACGCGGGTGTCCTGCTGTCGCTGGTGTTGTATCTGAACCGCGCCAGCAAGCCGAACATCGTCAGCCTCGCGCCCAATCCCGAAGACCCAACACGCCGCCTGGTAAATATCGACCGCAAACCCGTGTCCGAGTGTCCGCAGCTCAAGATACTGCGAATCGACGGTGCGCTGTTTTTCGGCGCCATAGACTATGTGGACATGAAGTTTCGCGAGCTCACGGCGGCGGCGCCGGAGCAACGACATTTATTGCTGGTCGGCAGCGGCATCAATATGATCGACATGGCGGGCAGCGAACTGCTGGCCCGTGAAGGCAACCGTCGCCGACAACGCGGCGGCAGCCTTTCTCTGGTGGGCTTGAGGATGCGCGCCCGCGCGACTTTGGAACGTAACGGCGCGACCCGCCACGTGCACAGGATCTACGCGTCGAAACATGAGGCGCTGGGATCGCTGTTCGAAATTCTGGACAAGGATATTTGCGCGCACTGCACGCGGCGCATTTTCACCGAATGCGCGCAGGCGCCGATGACTGCCGAGACCGAGGCGAAGCTAAAATCCCGGCTGGTCGGTGCGAAAGTCGAATCCTCGATTGCCGAAAACATCTAGACCCGCCGATAAACCATATCCCATACTTCATGCCCCAGCCACAAGCCGCGCTGTTCAAACTTGGTCAGTGGTCGGCTGACTAAGCGTGCAGGGTAGCGACCGTTACCCGCAAGATTCACGAAACCGCCATCGGCATCTACCGTTGCGAGCATGTGTTGCGCGTAGTGCTGCCAGTCCGTGGCGAGATGCAGATATCCGCCGGGACGCATACGCTCGCGCAGCAGCGCGATAAATTCCGCATGCACCAGGCGGCGCTTGTGGTGACGCTTCTTGGGCCATGGATCTGGGAACCACAACAGCACCCCGTCCAGCGAGGCGCTTGATACATGTTCCCGCAGCACGAGTGCCGCATCCTCGCAGAGGACGCGCACGTTTGTTATTTCTTTGCCCTCCAGCAGTCGCAACAGGTGACCGACACCGGGGCGGTGGACTTCGATGCCGACAAAGTCGCGTTCCGGCGCATTAGTGGCGAGTTGCGCAAGCGCCTCACCGTTACCGAAGCCAATTTCCAGGAAGAGCGGTGCTTCGCGGCCGAAAATCCGCGCAAAATCAAACCTGTCGGGACCCAATTCGAGCCCGAAGCGCGGCCACAGACGCGCGATCGCGTCGCTCTGCGCCTGGGTCAGACGCCCTTCCAGCCGCACGTAACTGCGGATGCGGCGAAGTTCGGTCATTGACGCAACAACAGGCGCGATGCTCGCCTCAGAAAAACGTGCCCTCGATGGGAGAGGATGCCGATGCATAACGCCTGCGCGGCATACGGCCGGCCAGAAAGGCCTCGCGACCCGCCGCAACCGCCTTGTTCATGGCCGACGCCATTAACGCCGGATCGCGCGCGGCGGCAATAGCGGTGTTCATGAGCACGCCGTCGCAACCGAGTTCCATGGCGATCGCCGCATCCGAGGCGGTGCCTACGCCGGCATCGACGATGATCGGCACGTGGGCGTTCTCGATGATGGTCAGAATATTGTAGGGATTGCGAATGCCGAGCCCGGATCCTATAGGCGCCGCCAGCGGCATAACCGCCACGCAACCCATGTCTTCCAGGCGGCGCGCAACCACCGGGTCGTCGTTGGTGTAGACCATAACCTTGAAGCCGTCTTTCAGCAGAATCTCGGCCGCCGTGATCGTTTCGGTGATATGCGGGTAGAGCGTTTGCTCATCGCCGAGCACCTCCAGCTTGACCAGGTCGTGCCCGTCCAGGAGTTCGCGCGCCAGCCGGCAGGTACGCACGGCGTCCTGCGCATTAAAACAGCCTGCGGTGTTCGGCAAAATGGTGTAGCGCTCGGATGGAAGAATATCCAGCAAATTAGGTTCGCCCGCGTTCTGCCCGATGTTGGTGCGCCGGATAGCCACCGTGACGATCTGCGCGCCGCTGGCTTCGATGGCGGATCGGGTCTGCGCAAGATCCTTATATTTGCCGGTGCCGATCAATAGACGTGACGTGAAATCACGACCGGCGATTCGCAGGGTTTCCGTTGAAGTCCGACCGGATGTTTCGAGCAGGGTAGCCATGTGACAGGTTTCGGTGTGGAGTTGACGGTTTCGTCGTACTCAGCCGCCACCGACGGCATGCACGATTTCAATGCGGTCATTGGCCCGGATTGCATACTCTGCGTAAAGGCTGCGCGGCACTATTTCCTCGTTAATCTCCAGCGCCAGACGCTTTTCTCCAAGCTGTAGCATCGCGACGAGACGCGCGACGGTAGTGCCGGCCGGTAAACTTTTTGGCTCGCCGTTGAGCAATACGTTCATATCAAACTCGTCATGCTGCGTGAAGATCATACATTTTACCTAAAACACCACGGCGCCGGGGCTATGACTTCAATTCATGACACCCTATAATCGCAATCAGGCGGGTGTAGTTCAATGGTAGAACCTCAGCTTCCCAAGCTGATGGCGTGGGTTCGATTCCCATCACCCGCTCCACCCATGCGTTGGCGTCCGTTATCCTACTCTCTACGCGACTCCTATGGCTGATTGCATTCTTATCGGCGGCGGCCTGATGGGCATGCTGACCGCGCGGTATCTGCATGAAGCCGGCGCGCGCGTCCTGTTGCTCGAGCGCGGCCGGCTGGGCGGCGAAGCATCCTGGGCCAGTGGCGGTATTTTGTGTCCGCTTTATCCATGGCGGCATCCGGCCGCGGTCAACCGCATGGCGGCTGTCAGCCAGAGTATGTATCCGCAACTTGCCGAAATCTTGACGGCTGAAACCGGTATCGATCCGCAATGGACTCAAAGCGGCATGCTGGTGCTGGATGTGGACGAACGACCACCCGCGATGCGATGGCGCGCCGATCACAATATTCAGGTTACGGTTCTGGATCGACAGGAAATACATGCGTGCGAGCCGGCATTGGCCCCTGTCTTCGAGCAAAGCCTGTGGCTGCCGGATATTGCGCAGATTCGCAGTCCACGACTGGTAAAAGCCCTGCGTTCCAGTCTCTCCGTGCGCAATGTCGACTATCGCGAGGGCGTGGAGGTATTGTGTCTCCGGGTACGTGGCGGTGCGCTGACGGGGGTGGAGACGTCATCGGGTGCGTTCAATGCGGCGCGGGTGCTGATCACAGCCGGCGCCTGGAGCGCCCGACTCATACCGCCGAACTTTGCCCCTGTCGCGGTGCAGCCGGTGCGCGGCCAGATTATCGTGCTCAACGCCCCCCAAGGGCTGGTGCGACGAATCGTTCTCTGTCGAGGCGATTACCTGATTCCCCGTAAAGACGGGCGCGTGCTGGTTGGCAGCACATTGGAGGATAGCGGATTCGACAACTCGACCACGGTCGCGGCGCGGGAGGAACTAGTGGCTAAGGCGACTGCCTGGGTGCCGGCTTTACGCAATTATCCAATTGAACACCACTGGTCCGGCCTGCGCCCCGGCTCACCCGCGGGTATTCCTTACGTTGGCGAGCATCCCGAGCTGCACGGACTTTTCTTAAACACCGGCCATTTCCGATGCGGGCTGGCACTGGGTCCGGCTTCGGCGCGGCTCGCGGCAGATCTTGTGCTCCAAAGACCGCCGGTACTCGCGCCGGAGGCTTATTCACTGAGCGCGGCTCGCGCGGAGTATTAGGCCTCTATCGCAAAATCCCGGCCTCCTTGATCGCGCCGCGCCGCCTTGAGGCTGCCACGGCCATCGATTATGCTTGCACGCTGGTTTGGATCGACCAACCTGCAACGAATTCTAAATGCGTCGTCGAAGAAGGCATTTAAATCAAGTTACCCATAAGCCGGTGTAGCTCAGTCGGTAGAGCAACTGATTCGTAATCAGTAGGTCGGAGGTTCGATTCCTCTCGCCGGCACCAATAAAACAATGAGTTACGTACAGCCGGCACAAGCCGGCTTTTTCATGTCCGCAAAGGTGTCCGCAGAATGGGCGAAGCAAAGAACAGACGTTCCTATACGCAGAAGTTTCTTCTAGACCATCCTATGTGCTGCTACTGCGGCGGCGATACAGCTGCCAGTGTGCGCGATCATGTACCGTCACGAGCTACGTTCTTGGGGCGTAAGCGGCCTAACGAATTGGAGGTTCCGGCTTGCAAACGATGCAACGAGTTCACACGGGGGCATGAGCAAGTTGCCGCCTTAGCGGCTCGTTTTTACCCTGATGTGACGAGCAAGGCCGAGAATGAAGAACTGACGAAGCTCTTGAATGGCGTCGCTCGCGCTTATCCTGGAATGCTCCGCGAAATGATGCCAAGTTGGCAGCAGCAGTACGACGCACTGACGAGCAATTTGACTGACGGGCCAACGCTTCACCCATTAAATCTTGGGCCGTTTTTTTGCGCCAGTATTCGAGTTCTCGCAGTAAAACTAAGTCTTGCACTTCATTATTACCATTTGGGTGTCATCGTGCCGAGCAACGCCGGCATCGCTGTTACGTGGTATTCAAACCACCAGCTCTGGTCGGGCGACATCCCTGAAAGTTGGAACTCTATGTTCAGTAAGCTGTACACGCTCAAGCAAGGACGTTGGGACGTGAGAGAGCAATTTCAATATTCTTGGGCCCATCAGGCCGGCGGCCCATTCGCGTGCTTCGCTGGGTTCCGGCTATCTTTTGCCGTCGCTGGGATCATCTACCATGATTTCCATGACTTCCCCCCGATGGCGGAAATGCACTTGTACGCTCCGGGGTTCGTTACGCGCGACGTCCAAGCGAAAAGCCCCGCCGAAGCGCGGCCATGTGGGGAAGCCTGATGTGAGCGTCCAGTGATTCTGATGGCGCCCGTGCCAGGCGTTGCATCCCTCTTGCAAGCCGCCGGCCACTGGCACGACCTGGTGAGCACGGCGGCCGCATAGGTCAGCGTGTCGGCGGTGTCCGTGTTGAACAGTGGGTTGAGTTCGTTTATCCCAATGGCTGCGCCGAGCCTGGTTCGGCGCCCGTGCTGAACAGGTTGTGGGTGGTCATCGAAAAGGGGCCTCCTATAAGTCTTATCCGGCACCAACTGCCGGTGCACACGACGTGCAAGGGTCGGCCCTGCTCGAGCAGTTGGCGCGCGAGATTCCGCACTTACTCGAAGCAGCCGAGCGCGGCGACAGCCCGAGGTCCGTCATGATAGTTGGCCATAAGCGCCTGTTCGATGGGCGGGTCGCCGAAGTGACTTTGGCGGCCAAGATCGTTGAAGACCACCAGTTCGGCGCCACTTGTAACGAACTGCCACCGGAAGTTTAAAATGTGCGGACGTTACGTCACTCGAAATGAAGCCGCCATCGAGCGGTATTTCAATCTGATCAAAGTCCGCAACCCGCTGACGGGCCGCTTTAACGTCGCGCCCACGCAGGACGTACCCGTGGTTCGCGTCATTGACGGCGAGCGGGTGATGACGCCGATGCATTGGGGGTTGATCCCTTTCTGGGCGAAGGACAAGAAGATCGGCTACAAGACCATCAATGCGCGGGCAGAGACAGTGGCCACCAAGCCCGCCTTCCGCGCCGCTTACAAAATGCGCCGCTGCCTGATCCCGGCCAGTGGTTTCTACAAGTGGAAACGCGACACCGATCCCAAGATTCCTCACTTCATTCACAAGCCCGATGACGAGCCGCTGGGATTCGCGAGCCTGTGGGAAACCTAGAAGCACGGCGAGGAAACACTCGAATCCTGTTCGATTGTCACTACCGAAGCTAAAGACATGATGTCGGAATTACACAACAGGATGCCGGTGATCCTGGATACGCAGGACTTTGACTGGTGGATGGAAGGCGATGTCGGCGAAGTGGGCCAACTGCTTAAGCCCTGCCCGTCCGAATGGCTGACGGCGTATCCCATCAGCCGCCAGGTTAACAACGCGCGGAATCAGGGGCCGGAGCTGATCGAGCCCCTCGCGGCCTGAAACAAAAACCCCGCCACAAGGGCGGGGGAAACATGCTATTTGGATCGTGAGCGGATTGGCATTCGCCCACACCGCATAATCTAACAGACGGGCCCCATCTAGTCAGCTATGCGCGCCGCTGATCGCGGTGCGGGGGCTCAACGGCCTCGGTCAGAGAAGGCCGCGCTCGGCGAAGCTCACGGCTGAACTGCCGCCGACCACGATGTGGTCCAGCACGCGCACGTCGATCAAGCCCAGCGCCGCCTTGACGCGCTCGGTGATGTGCCGATCGGCTGTAACTGAGGGTGCTTACGGAAAGTACCGGACTAGCAGCCTGTCGGACTTGAGAAGCCGGCTCGCGTCGCGAGCGCAGGTTTCGAGTCGTGTTGATGGTTCATCGGTTCGCTGACGGGAGTGTTGGGCGCGAAAAGTGACTCGTTTCCTGCTCTTTT
>JACCYU010000177.1 GCA_013696315.1 Gammaproteobacteria bacterium
GCGTACGGCTGTTCGAAGCGGCGGCCTGCGGCGTGCCCGTGATCAGCGACGCCTGGTCGGGGCTGAATGAGTTTTTCACTGTGGACGGAGAAATTCTCGTATGCCGCACGACCGAGGAGGCGCTGCACTGCCTGACGAATATTTCCGAGACCAGGCGGGTGGAGATCGGCGCGCGCGCGCAGCAACGCGTACGGGCCACCCACACGGCCGCACACAGAGCGGTTAGCCTGGAAAACTATTTTGCAGAAGCGCAAAGCGAAGGGCGTGTAAACGGAGCTTTCTCGTACGGGCGTCCAAGTAGAAGCTAGCCTGGCTGTTTCACGTCGGCTTTGTTATTATCGCCTATCGCGCTCTTGTCACCTGTCGTCAGCGCCTTCGCGAGGCCGAACAGGCGCTTGACCTTGCTGCTTGGGGATTCCCAGTATTCGGCTTTTTCGATTTGTACGTGAAG
Organism: Gammaproteobacteria bacterium; assembly: GCA_013696315.1. Taxonomy (NCBI): domain Bacteria; kingdom Pseudomonadati; phylum Pseudomonadota; class Gammaproteobacteria; species Gammaproteobacteria bacterium. Next base: position 452 of record JACCYU010000177.1, read on the forward strand.
CAGCGCGAGGTCGGGATCATCCAGACCCCGCGGAAACCAGACCTTCGCCCACGGTGTCCACAGTCGCTACATGTGAGCGCGGTCGCGGTCGAGTCGCGCGGACCCGGAGATCGACAGGTAATCCTGTTTTGTGCGCATCGGCGTAACTCACAGAAACATGCTGCTGGTGCGCGTCGATGTCGCCTACTTTTGCCGAATCGGCGGAGACGAAAAACCACAACCTGCATTTGGCGTCGACTTCCAGTGTTTGCAGCGGCCGGCTGCGCAGCGACTCCTGATCATCCAGGGTTGTCGGCATGCCCACCTTTATCCGCTCGATCAGCTCGCTTAACTTGACGCGCTCGTCGTTTTGCTGAATTTGAACTTCCACCGACTATGCCCGGACCGGGCCGAGCAGCCTGTTGAGGCCGCCGACGACGAGCAGTATGAGAGCAACCCAGCGCAAAGACTTCATTGGCATATCCTGCATACGAAGTTGATGATTTAACTAGCGTACGTGAGCAAATAGAGAAACCATGCCACCGGTCGCGCAACGCACCGTCCAGCTCAATCGGCGCCGGTAAATGCGTTGCTTCATGTATCCATGGGACAGTATCGAACGGCGGCGCACGACAATAATTACAAAAGTGCGTTACCAATGTGTAAGTTTTACATGGCCGCTGAGCATTTACAGGCGCACCCTGGCGTTGTTGCTCATCCGCTCCCGGGCGCATGTGAAGCGTGCAACCACACGGGCGATGAGGCGGCTCGATTGATGCCGTATGCTTCGCCGGATCGAGCGATCGTGTTGCTGCGTAAGCTATCGGGGAAGAAAACGCCGGTAATGTAAATGAGGATTGGCTCGAAAAACCGCAAGTATGCGCTGGATCTGGCGCGCGCGTTTGGCGGCGCGATCATCTTTTCTTTTCCGCTTTTCATGACCATGGAGATGTGGCTGCTCGGCTTCTACATCGACGCTTTCCGTCTGGCGCTGTTTCTGTTACTGACCATGCCACTGCTGGTGGGGCTTTCGTATTATGCCGGCTTTGAGAACACCCTGAGTTGGCGCGACGACGGCCTGGACGCGCTTTCCGCCTATGCAGTGGGCTTTGCGGCCTCCGCGGCGATGTTGTTTCTGATGAGCATCATCGAGCTGGATCAGCCGTGGCACGAGGTTATCGGTAAAATCACGCTACAGGCCGTACCGGCCAGCATCGGGGCGATGCTGGCGCGTTCGCAGCTCGGCGGCGACAGCGGCAGCGCGGAACAGCGCAAGGATGCGGCTCCGTACGAGGGCGAGCTGTTCCTGATGGCGGCAGGCGCGCTATTCCTGGCTTTCAACGTGGCCCCGACCGAGGAAATGATCCTGATCGCGTACATGATGAGCGCATGGCAAACTTTTGCCCTGGCGGTCGCCTCGCTCCTGTTGCTGCATACCTTCGTGTATACGGTCGGTTTCGGCGGTCAGGAAGAATACGCCGGGGGCTTTTTCAGCGTACTGCTGCGATTTACGATCGCGGGCTATGCCATCGCGCTGCTGGTCAGCCTGTACGTGCTGTGGACATTTGGGCGTACGGACACGGTCGAACTTTTTGTAATCGTGCAGATGACCGTCGTGCTCGGCTTTCCCGCGGCGCTGGGCGCGGCGCTGGCGCGGCTCATTATCTAAAATTACGATCTTAAGACCATGTCGAACGGCGATCAACGGGTTACGAATCAGCAGGATCGCAACGGATCAGGCAAACGCAAGGTTCCACTGCTTGAGTGGATCGTGTCGCTGCTCGGCCTCGTGCTGGTAATCGGTACGTCCGGCTTGATGATCTACTATGCGTTCTATCAGCAGGGTACACCTCCCCGGCTCAGGGCCGCGGGCGAAGGCGTCACATCGATCGGCGACCGCTATTTGCTCGAGTTTACGGTTTACAACGACGGCGGCGCGAGTGCTGCCATGGTTAATATCGCGGGCGGGCTTAAGCGAGACGGCAAGACAATTGAATCCGCCTCGGTCACCTTCGATTATGTGCCCGCCCATTCCAGTGCCAGCGGCGGCATGCTCTTCGCCCGCGACCCGCGCAGTTACCAGATCCGCCTGGGCGCCAAAGCCTACATGGAGCCATAGGCGCAGCGTCTCACGGTCCTGTCGCGCGCGTTAACCATCTTTAGAAGTCAACGAGCAGGAATCATTATTGCCTACGCGACTCGGCGTACGGTTAACGGGCACAATAGTTGATTGATATTCGTGGAGTGGCGCAGCCGGCGCCTCTTGCAACCATACTTATTAAGAGGAAAACGACAATGGCAGACAATACCGAACAATTCGCCAACCAGGCTCAGGACGCTACTCGCGCAATGTTCGGCGCGGCTCAGGGGTTAGGTGAAACGCAGATGAAAATCCTGCAGCGCCTGGGCGAAATTCAGCAGAGCATGATGCAGCAAACGTATGAGGCTGCCAATGAACAGATGCAGCTTCTCACCCGGATACGTGACCCGCGCGAATTCGCTTCCGCGCAGGCCGACCTGGCGAAAAATCATGGCCAGAGGTATACGGACAGCATCAAGCAGGTGGTGGACGACCTGGCGCAGGCATGGCAGGAATACGGCGATCGGCTGGAAAACACCAAGGATACCGCCACGGGCGAAGCGCAGAAGACGGCTTCCGCCGCCAAAGATGCTACTAAGGCGCCGCGCTCCGGGAAAAATACCTAACGTGTAAGTGACGCAGCACGGACAAGGTTCAGCCTACACGCTGTACGTTAAACCTGAGCGAGTTGAAGACAAGGCCTGGCCCCGCATTACGCGTGGCCTTTTGTTTAAGGCTACAGTATTGACTCGTTAGCTTCGCAACCGGGAACGCATGGTTACTGCATGCCGTGCTTATCATTGAGCATGGTGCAACCCCGCGGTCTTTTAAAATCGCGGTAGGATTCGCGTTTGGCACATTTGGCTTTTAAGGGCATTCCGCCAGCAACTTCAGCATGACCCATTCTTCCGGCTCCAGACCCTTCAGCCGCTTGACGTCGCTCTGCGCTTCGGCAACGTACCGGCGCGCCCCGCTCAGTAATTCACCGTCCACGTAGGACTCCAGAATCCGCGGATGGATGTAATACTTGCGACACGCGCTCGGCTGGTTGCCAAGTGTTTTCGCGACCCGTTTCACCGCCTCCACGATGTTCTTTCTGGTTTGAGAGTGTGTAGCGGCCTCGCCTATATCCAGCAGTTCGAGCAGCGCGCGCAGGGTGCCGCCCCAGGTTCTGAAATCCTTGGCGGTATAGACGCCGCCGGAGATTGTCCGCAGATATTCATTGACGTCGCCGGACTCCAGCGGGTGACGCCTGCCGTCCTCATCGCAGTACTGAAACAGCGTATAGCCCGGTATCTCCAGGCACTCGCGTACTACGCGCGCCAGGCGCGGATCTCGCACATCGACCTTCTGCTCGACACCGCGCTTGCCGCGGAATTCGAAGTGGATGCTGGAACCCTTGATATCGACGTGACGATTACACAACGTGGTGAGTCCGAAGGAGTCGTTTTGCCTGACGTATTCCGGGTTGCCGATCCTCACATAGGTGGAATCCAGCAGACGAGTCAACGTGGCCAGCACCTTTACCGTGGCAGCCCCCGCTTGCGCAGATCGCCATCGGCGTGGTCGCGAATCCTGGGCAGGACTTCGCTGAAAGCGATCATCCGATCGAACTTCGCCACGTTTCGAATGCGCGCCCATTCCGTATGGTAAATGTACTGCTTGCGGCCGCGATCGTCGCGCCCTACCGCCTGGATATGTGCGTGGCCGGACGGCGCGATCCACACGTCTCGCCAGGCGGGAGGAATGACAAGCTGCTTGATGCGCTCGACAGTCGCCTTGTCAAGGACGCGTTGTCCCTTGGGTGTGAGATAGGTAAAGCCTTTTCCGCAGCGCCGCCGCGCCAGGCCGTCAACGGTATCGCTGACGTAACGAAGCCCTGCGGCTTTCGCGGCCGCGGCTGGCTCCTCGCTGGACATACTCATCGTGGTAAGCCTCTATACTGACTGCACAGCACGCACGGTTACAGCGCCCATGTATGCACGGGGGCGCCGCTTAGCTGGTGCTCGGCATAAGCAGCAGTGAGCGCGCGCATATCTCGACCGTGACGGGCAACGAATGCCAGCTGCCAGTTCGCTCCGTTCTGATTGTTCTCTGCGCGCTGCCGTACGACTCCGAGGTAAAAATCGCAGTCCTCGACGGTTAGCGCCATAGCAAGCAGAGCGCGCCGCGCCCGCGGGATCAATTGTTGAAGCAACAGGTTACGGGCATTGCCCCTCACACCATCCAGCCAGACCAGGCGCGCGTCCAGACCATCGCGCGCCGCCCGCTGAAAATTATCGCGGGCTCGCTCAAATGGCAGATCCGAGCATAAATCCACGTCTTCGCATGAAAGCGCCGTCGTCAGGCCGTAAAACAGGGCCGCGTCCCCAACGGCATCAGTTATGCTGGGGCTGCCGGGCAGCACTCTTTGCTCGATACGCAGGTGCGGCGCGCCGTCATCGTCGAATCCCACCAGCGGCCGCACCCAGCGCCACACAGTGCCGTTGT
>JACCYU010000178.1 GCA_013696315.1 Gammaproteobacteria bacterium
CATACGTCTATCTGCTGGCGCGCGCGGCGTTTCTGGACCAGTCGATGTGCGCGCTGGAGACCGCGCGCAGTCTGGGGCTTAGCACCTGGGCCGCATTCCGGCGCGTGGCGCTGCCCATGGCGCGTCCGGCCATCGTAACCGGCGTGTCGCTGGCGCTGATGGAGACTCTGGCGGATTACGGCACGGTGCAGTACTTCGGCGTGAACACGTTTACCACCGGCATCTTTCGCACCTGGTTCGGGCTGGGCGACAGCGCTGCCGCCGCGCAACTGGCGGCGATGCTGATGCTGTTCGTGTTCGCGCTGGTAATGCTCGAACGCGGCTCGCGCCGCCAGGCGCGTTTTCATCACACCAGTCAGCGCTACCAGCCGCTGCCGCGCTTCGAACTGACGGGCATGCGCGCGCTCGCCGCGTGCGCCGTGTGCGCTACACCGTTGCTGTTCGGCTTTCTGGTGCCGGCGGGTCAACTCACGTCGTGGGCGATACAGACCGCCGGCCACACGGTGAACGCGGAGTTCGCGATCCTGGCCGCCAACAGCATCGGGCTGGCGGCGACCGCCGCCGTGTGCGTACTGCTGCTGGCGCTGGTGATGGCCTACGGCCGGCGCATTCGCGGCGCCCGCCCGTTGGTCCGTTTCGCCGTCAACCTGGCGGGCATGGGTTACGCCATTCCCGGCGTAGTAGTCGCGATCGGCGTGATGATCCCGCTCGCATCCCTGGATAATGCGCTGGATGCGTGGCTGCGCGCCACATTCGGACTATCCACCGGATTGCTATTGAGCGGCACCTTGTTCGCCCTGATCTTCGCCTACGCAGTGCGCGTTTTGGCCGTGTCGCTGCATGCGGTGGAGGCGGGCTTGAGCAAGATCAATCCCGCCATGGATGACGCCGCGCGCTCGCTCGGGCGCGCCCCCGCTGCGGTGCTGCGCGAAATCCACATGCCGATCATGCGTGGCACCTTGCTGTCCGCGCTGCTGCTCGTGTTCGTCGACGTCATGAAAGAGCTGCCATCCACCCTGGTCATGCGTCCGTTTGACTTTAATACCCTGGCGGTGCGCGCCTTCGAACTGGCGTCCGACGAACGCCTGGCTGACTCCGCCAGCGCCGCTCTGACCATCGTGCTGGCCGGCATCGTGCCGGTGATATTGTTAAGCCGCTCCATCACCCGCGCGCGCGCCGGCGACCATGCCTGACGCGCCGATGCCAACCTGCGCCGGCGCGCCGCAACACGCGAACACACGTCTGGAGGTCGCCGATATCGACGTCGCCTTGCAGGGTAATCCCGTAGTCCGCGGCATCAGCTTCGACCTGCCGGAGGGCCATATCGGCTGCCTGCTGGGACCCAGCGGCTGCGGCAAGACCACCTTGCTGCGCGCGATCGCGGGCTTTGAGCCGGTGACCCGCGGCCGCATCCGGCTGCACGGTGCGCAAGTGAGCGGACCCGGTCTGCACGTGCCGCCGGAACAGCGAAGGGTCGGCATGCTGTTTCAGGATCTCGCTCTGTTTCCGCACCTGAACGTTTACGACAATATCCGCTTTGGAATCCGCAAATTATCGTCCCGCGAGCAGCAGGCGCGAGTCGGAGAGTTGCTGGCGCTGATGGATCTCGCCGAGCAAGCGAAAAAATTTCCACATCAGATATCCGGCGGCCAGCAGCAGCGCATCGCGCTCGCGCGGGCGCTGGCGCCACGGCCGGAAATGCTGCTGCTCGACGAACCGTTCTCGACCCTGGACGCCGAGTTCCGCGAGCAGCTTGCCGACGATATTCGCGCGATCCTGAAGCAGGAAGGCGTGACCGCGCTGCTGGTTACGCACGATCAGTTCGAAGCCTTCGCCGTTGCCGACGACATCGGCCTGATGCAAGCCGGACGCATCGTGCAATGGGATAGCGCGTACGATCTTTATCATAGGCCGGCGAGCCGCTTCGCGGCCGACTTCATCGGCCACGGCGTGATGCTGCCCGGGCAGGTCACGGCTCCAAACCGGATTGCCACGGACCTGGGAATGCTTGACGGACCGCGAGACGCGCCCTTCGCGCCGCGCGAGCGCGTCGAAGTGTTGATTCGGCCTCACGACATTCAGCACAACGATAGCAGTCCGCTGCGCGCGCGCATCGAGCGCCGCCAGTTTCGTGGCGCCGAGTTTCTTTACACCCTGAAGCTCGCGAGCGGCGCTAGGCTGCTGTGCTTCGCATCCAGCCACGAGCGACACGGCATCGGCGACGAGATCGGAATCGAGGTAAGCTTGCGGCATCCGGTCATGTTCAGGCTCGCGACGCCGTAGTAATGCACAAGTTGGGTAGCTTGGCGGCCCGCGATGTATCGGGGACATCTATGGAGAAGACAAAATCAGTACGGGCTGTTGCTTTTTGATCGACCGTCAATGACTATTGGCGGAACTTCAAGGCCCCCGGCTCGCGGCGTCATCCAGTTAATCTTGAGGAGAAAAATTATGCGCCCACGTCTCAGCAGATTTCTGGCCTACGTGCTGACCTTAGGCCTCGTGGTCACACCCGCGATGCCGGCTTACGCGGGCATGGTCGGCACACAAACCCTGGTCAATAAGGCCACAGCCCAGTGGGATCGCGCGCGCCTGAGTAACGCGGTGGAACGTGAAGAAGTACGCATCTTGCTCGCCGATCATGGCATCTCGCTGAAAGCAGCGAAGGAGCGCATCGACGCGCTCACCGATCGCGAGGTACGCCAGCTGGCGGCGGCTGATTTCGACAAGCTGCCGGCCGGCTCCGGTGTCATCGAGGTGCTGGTCATCGCCGGACTGGTAGTAGTTATTCTCGAACTGGTGGGCATCACCGATATCTTCACCCAGTTCTAGCGCGCGGCGTGCGTGCGCCGGGCAGCCGCACCAGCACTGCTCCTGTGCGCGATGGTGCCACTGCTCGTGTGTGGTTGCGCAACCCCGCAAACCCGCGGCCTGATGGAATCGCCGCCGATCACCCTGCCCGCAAGAACTCTGATCAAGGAAGTCCCTTTCTTTCCGCAGCAGGCGTTTTACTGCGGCCCGGCGGCGCTGGCCATGATCATGAATTATCATGGCCTTGGCGTCACCCAGCAGGCGCTGGCGCGGGTTGTGTATGTGCCCGGCCTGAAAGGCAGCCTTCAGGCGGAAATGCTGGCCGCCACCCGCGGGCGGGGCCTGCTCGCCTATGTGTTGGCGCCCGATCTTCATCATCTGCTTGCGGAGATCGCAGCGCGGCATCCCGTGGTGGTGTTGCAGAACCTGGGTGTCAGCTGGTACCCGCGGTGGCATTACGCGGTCGCCATTGGCTACGATCTGAACACCGGCGAGCTTATCCTGCACTCCGGCAACAATGCCAATTACCGGATCGGACTCCGCGTTTTTGAGCGCACCTGGGCGCGCGGCGATTACTGGGCGTTTGCGCCGTTACCGCCGGGTCGCTTGCCGGACGACGACAATGCGCTGCGATACCTCGAGGCGGCGGCGGCGCTGGAGGAGACAGGGCACCCGCGCGCGGCGCGCGAAGCCTACAGGACGGCGGCCGGACGCTGGCCAGACAACGCTTTGATACGCATGGGTCTCGGCAATGCACGTTATGCGCTGGGTGATGCGGGCGGCGCGGCGCGGGCATTCGCGTCCGCCGCCAACCTGACGCCGGCGTTGGGCGTCGCGTATAACAATCTCGCCGTCAGCCTCTCTGAGCTTGGTTGCGACAGGCAGGCCCTGACGGCGGCCAGACGCGCGGTCGACGTGGATACGGATCACAACGCCGATTTTCGGGAGACGCTGAAAGAAGTCCGGGCTGCCGCCAGCGCCGGGGCGTCACCGAGTTACTGCGCGCGGCTGGATGTCAGCCACGGGTCGCGCATGCCGTCTCATTAGGCAATATCACCAGGTATTATCATGGAGGTCGAACTGACATGGCCAGACACGCCGCCCTTAAAAAAACGAAAAAGCTAAAAGCTGAAAATCCAGAATCGAAGCATCTGCGACTCCATTCCGCGCAGATAGTCGATGGCGTCGAGCGCGCGCCCAGCCGCGCGATGCTGCGCGCGGTTGGTTTCGAGGACGAGGATTTCCGCAAACCGCAGATCGGCGTGGCCTCGACCTGGGGCATGGTCACGCCTTGCAACATGCACATCGACAAGCTGGCGCGCGAGGCCGCCGCGGGCGCCGATGCGGCCAAAGCCAAAGCGGTGATTTTCAACACCATCACTATATCCGACGGCGTTTCGATGGGCACAGAGGGCATGAAATATTCGCTGGTGTCACGCGAAGTGATCGCCGATTCGATCGAGACCGTGACGGCCTGCGAAGGCTTCGACGGCGTGGTGGCGATCGGTGGTTGCGACAAGAACATGCCGGGGTGTCTCATGGCGCTGGCGCGGCTGAACCGGCCAGCCGTGTTCGTGTTTGGCGGCACCATTAGCCCTGGGCGCCTGGGCGACAGGAACCTGGACATCGTGTCGGTGTTCGAGGCGGTAGGGGCGCACGCGGGTGGCAGCATGACAAACAAACAGTTGCATGCGGTGGAAAGCTGCGCCATCCCCGGCGCGGGCGCGTGTGGCGGCATGTTCACCGCCAACACCATGGCCTCCGCGATCGAGGCGCTGGGAATGAGCCTGCCCGGCAGTTCGGCGCAGGGCGCGCTGTCGGCAGAAAAGGCCCGCGACTGCTTCGAGGCCGGAGGCGCGGTCGCGAATCTGGTCAAGAAAAATATCCGGCCGCGCGACATCATGACTAAAAAGGCATTCAAGAACGCCATCGTGGTCATCACCGCGCTGGGCGGCTCCACCAACGCGGTGTTACATCTGCTGGCGATGGCGCATGCCGCTGACGTCAAGCTCTCAATCGACGAGTTCACCCGCATTGGCAGAAAGGTGCCGGTGCTGGCGGATCTGCGGCCCAGCGGGCGCTACATGATGTCGGAGCTGATCGCGATCGGCGGCATCCAGCCGTTAATGAAGGAACTGCTGGCCCGCGGCCTGCTGCACGGCGAATGCCTTACCGTCACCGGCAAGACCCTCGCCCAGAACCTCAAGAAGGTAAAGCCTTATCCGAAGAAGCAGGACATCGTGCGCGCCTTCGATGATCCGATCAAAAAGACCGGGCATCTGGTCATTATGTACGGCAACCTCGCCCCTGAAGGCGCGGTCGGGAAGATCTCCGGCAAGGAGGGCGCGCTGTTCACCGGCAGGGCGCGCGTGTTCGGCTCGGAAGAAGAGGCGCTCAAGCGGATACTTGATGGCACGGTGGTCAAGGGCGATGTCATCGTGATTCGATACGAGGGGCCCAAAGGCGGGCCGGGCATGCGCGAGATGCTGGCACCGACCTCAGCGGTGATGGGCAAGGGTCTCGGTAAAGATGTCGCGCTCATTACCGACGGGCGCTTCTCGGGCGGCAGCCACGGGTTCGTGGTCGGCCATATCACGCCCGAAGCCGCGCAAGGTGGCCCGCTCGCGATCGTGAAAAACGGCGATGTAATCACCATCGACGCTGACAAACGCCAGATCAATCTGGAGCTTACAAAAGAGGAAATCGCCACGCGTCTGGCGTCCTGGAAACCACCTAAGGCGCGATACTCGCGCGGGGTGCTGGCGAAGTACGCGCGTCAGGTCAGTTCCGCATCGCGCGGCGCGATCACTGACGATGGCTGAAGCCCCGGATTTACACAACAGCAGACGTCTCGTGCGCGGCGGTGCATTGCCCGCACGACGCCGCGAATCCGGCGATCGCGTCGTCGCGACACAAGTGATCGAGCCTTGCCAACGCCAATGCGGTCTGGCGCTCCAAGTGCGTTGCTGAACCCATATCCGCCGCGCGCCGTGCCAACACAGTTACAGCCCGATGCCGCGCTTCCGCTGATCCGCTTCGGCCTGGCGCTGATGGTCATCGCGGGGCTTTACCTCGGCCAAGACGTATTGATCCCGATCGCGCTGGCGGTGTTGCTGAGCTTCGTGCTCGCGCCGGCCGCAGATCGCCTGGAGAGATGGCGCCTGCCACCGGTACCCAGCGTCATCGCGACTGTCATCCTCGCTTTTTCCATCCTCGGCGGAGTCGGCCTGATTGTATCCAATCAGGTCGTGAGCCTCGCCGAATCCCTGCCGAAGTACCGCGACAACATCACGCAGCGTTTCTTGAGCCTGCAAGGCGGCGAAGGCGGCGTGTTCGACCGCGCGGCGGAGACCTTCTTCGCGATTCAGGAAGACATAAAAAAGAAACCTGCCGCGGCAGAGCCAGGCGTCGCGGAACCACCGGGGACGCGCGGACTTCAAGACAACGAGCCGTTAACGGATCAGCCGCCGGAGCCAATCCTGGTCGAGGTGCGAGAAGAGCCGCCGTCGACCTTCGAACTCCTCAGGGACTACGTTTCGCCAGCGTTGATCCCGCTGGCGCGGCTGGGGCTGGCCGTGGTGCTGGTCATTTTCTTCCTGCTGCAGCGCGAGGATTTGCGTGACCGCCTGATCCGGCTCATGAGCCGGGACAGACTGGATGTAACCACCCGCGCCCTGAACGACGCGGGCGACCGTATTGGCCGCTATCTGCGCACGCAACTGCTGATCAACACGTGTTACGGCGTGCCGATTGCGATTGGCCTGGCGATCATAGGCTTGCCCGGCGCGCTGCTGTGGGGGCTGCTGGGAATGTTGCTGCGTTTCATCCCTTACGTCGGCCCCTGGCTGGCGGCGTCCATGCCTATCCTGCTATCGCTGGCGGTGTTCGACGGCTGGCTGTGGCCGCTGGCGGTAATCGCCCTGTTCGTCGGTCTTGAATTATTCACCAACATGGTGATGGAACCGTGGCTTTACGGGGCGAGCACGGGACTGTCGCCCGTGGCGGTGCTGCTGGCGGTGATCTTCTGGAGTTCGCTATGGGGCGGGGTGGGGCTGCTGCTGGCCATTCCGCTCACTGTGTGCCTCGTGGTCGCGGGCCGGCATCTGCCGCAGTTCGAGTTTTTTACCATTCTGCTGGGCAAGGAGCCTGCCCTGTCAGCTACCGAGCGCTTTTATCAGCGTCTGCTGGCGGGCGATCACCAGGGCGCCATGGAACTCGCACTGGAGCACGGCGACGGTCTCATAAGCGTTTACGACCAGGTCATCATTCCGGCGCTTACGCTGGCGGAGCGCGATCGTCACAACGGGCGCCTGGACCCGGAGCTGGAACAATTCATAATCGAGAGCGCGAGTGAGATTGTCGATGCCCTCGGTGCGAGGGAAAGCATCGCCGCGAATGGCAAAGCCATCGAACCGCGTCATCAGCATTTCGAACTGATGTGTCTGCCGTCGCGCGACCTCGCCGATGAACTGACGGCGCGCATGTTCGCGCAGGTGCTGAAGCAGCAGGGCATCGGCGCTCAGCACCTGTCCGTCAAGAGTCTGGCGAGTGAAATGGTGGAGCGGGTTGGCGAAGGCGAGCAACCCGTCGTGTGCGTCTCGGCCCTGCCGCCGAAGGCGCTCGCGCACACGCGGTATCTGTGCAAGCGGCTAAAGCAGCAATTCCCGAAGGCCAGGATCGCCGTAGGTCTCTGGAACACAAAGGAATATGCCGCGCGCGTGACGCCAAGGCTCAACGAGGCCGGCGCCGACGCGGTGTTGCCGAATCTGGCCGCGGGCGTTAAATGGGCGCGGCAACGCATGAACGAACGCGCTACCGTCACCGCACCCAAGATACTGAACTGAAACCACCACCATGAACGAGAACCGGAACAAAGACGACGAACAACGCGTGCCGTGGGAGCTCAGGATTTTCAATCTGGGTTCGAAGACGCTGTACATTGTCGCGGCGTTCGCACTGCAATTGCTGGCTCTCGCCATGGTCGGCTCGGCGATCTGGAGCATGACGGTCGAGGTATGGGCGGGCAAGCCTTTTCTCACGCAACTGCTGGACAGCGTAGGTCTCATTATCATCGCCTTCGCTGTCTTCGACGTGGCCAAGTTTCTGCTTGAGGAGCAGGTGGTCAAGGAGCGGGAACTCGCCAGAATTTCGGAAGCTCGCCGCTCGCTGACGATGTTCTTCACCATCATCATCATCGCGGTGAGCCTGGAGGCGCTGGTCATCGTGTTTCAGAGCAAGGACGAGCCTTACCTGCTGTTCTATCCCGCCGCGCTGCTGGCGGTGGCGGTGTTCGCGTTAATCGGCCTGGGCCTATTCCAGTGGCTGACCCGTCACGCCGAGGAAGCCATGGAGGACTCAGAGGACGTTGATTCCGCCAAAGAAGAAAAGAGCGAAGAAGAAAGAACAGGAAAGAATAAATAGAGGTTCGATACACTTTCACCCGCGCGCTTCTATAAGCGGCTCCCCAACCGCTTCACCGGTGCGGTCAGGGCCAGGACGAGCGCCCGCCGCGCATCGATGGTACTCACCGCGCCGCGCCCACGATGGAGGCGACGACCAGGGTAATAATCTGTGCTCAAAAAATCCCGAACTCAGGCAGGAAACCGGACCTCGGAGCGTTGCTGGTCCGCGGAGTCGATCTGCGACAGGCTACCGTCTCGCGGTTGAAACATCTGTCACGCACGGTTTCACGTAACATCCGGAGATTCCGGCGCTCGCCTGGCGGCGCGTGCGACGAGCGCGCGCGGATCGGCCCCGCATGCGCCGCAACCGCAGCTTTCCGTACCTAAATTGTAGTTGAATATCCGCACCTAACGCATGGCATGCGACCTTCATCGTGTACGCGTGACTATCTGCGATCGCCGCACTGGATAAAAGCACTGGCTCGTTTGGTGCGTTGTGGTTTGAATTTTGCTGTAGCTACTCAAGGGATATCACCACATTCCACCAGCGGAACATCGCATCCGCATCGAGGAGCCCGCCACATGAGTCTGAGCCAGGAAGAACTGGACGCGTTGATGGAACGCAAGGGGAAGATGCGCCGCGAGGCGTACGACGCGCGCAACGCGCAGGAAAACAAGGACGAGCTGTCCAAAGCAATAGTCGATAAATTTGTGCACCTGCCCGAGTACGCCGCGGCCCAGACCGTGATGTGGTATCTGGACGTGCGCTCCGAAGTGCGCACCCGCCACGTGATCGGTGATGCCGTAAACAGCGATAAAAAAATCGTCGTCCCCTATTGCACCGTGGACGAGGAAGGTGAAAACAAGCTGGGTTTGTGGCACCTGGAGAGCATGGACGAACTCGTGGTGGGCAAATGGAAGATTCTCGAACCGCCCAAGGATCGCTGGGGTGAGAAAGGCAAGGAGGTCGAGCCCGAGGCGCTGGATCTAGTAATGGTGCCGGGTGTCGGCTTTGACCGACGCGGCGGACGCATGGGCAACGGGCAGGGTTATTACGATCGACTGCTGGAGAGTGCGCGCCCGGACGCGCCGCTGATCGCGCTGGCGTTCGAAGCACAGATGTTTCCTGAAATACTAGTGGGCCCGCACGACATTTTCATGGACAAGGTCATCACCGAGAAAGACATCTACGAAGGCAAGGGGAGAAACTGATTTTGGCCGCGAAAATCGATGATACCTATGCCGAGGCGTTCAAGAGCATTTACGTCGAGCTGTTGATCACTGCGCGCGACCGCACCTGGGTAGAGCATGCGGTCAACGCGGCTACCGGGCATGGCTCCAGCACCATCATGTGCGATTGCGAAGCGGGGCTGGATCGCTATGTCGGTCCCGGCGGCGATGAATCGTTTCAAACGCCGGATGGCCGCCCGGGGGCGGTGGTACAGATGCATCTGCCGCGCTTTCGCAAAGACCGGGTCGAGGCGCTGGAGAAAGCGGCGCTCGCACGCATCAGTCAGAACGTGCTCACCACGCCGACGGCCGCCTGCTTCAATCTGATCGACTCGGACACTTATTACCACATGGGCCGCAAGGTCGCCTATTTCGGCAACGGCTTTCAGACGCGCGAAGAGCGTTACGGCCGCAAGGTATGGGTAGTCCCGATCCTGGGCGGCGAGTTCATCATCGATCGCAGGCTCGGTTACACGGACGGACTGATGGGCGGCAACCTGTGGCTGTTCGGCGATAGTGTGGATTCTGCGCTGGAAGGCGCCGAACGCGGTGTGGCGGCCGTGCACGATGTCCCCGGCGTGATCATGCCGTTTCCGGGCGGCATCGCCGGTTCAGGCTCGACCACCGGCAGCAAGTACAAGTTCGCCATCGCCAGCACGTACACCAAATTCTGCCCGACTCTGCAGGATCATCCGGACGTGGAGGCTGGCCTGCCGACGGGCGTCAAGTCGGTGATGGAGGTCATCATGAACGGCAAGAATTTGCAGGCGATCATCGACGCCACGCAGGCCGCGATCAAGGCAGCCGCGGACACCCCGGGCTTGAATATGATTTCGGCCGGCAACTACGGCGGCAAGCTGGGCAAGAGCCTGATTTACCTGCATCCGGACAAACAGCCAGCCGCTTAAGCTTTGCGCCGCGCCGGTTGCCGAGGCGGCAGTATCGAACTGGAGCACTCGCCCTACCCCGGATACTGTATTGGGTGCGCCCCGGCTTCTTTTGTGACACATCGACCTAGATCACCAGATTAATAGATAGATAGCGATAAGGAACAGATCATGCGTTACGGCCACAATCATTTATACGTCCCTGGACCCACCAACGTGCCGCACTCGGTGCTCTCCGCGATGCACGTGCCGATGGAAGATCATCGCGCGTCCGATCTGCCCGAGCTCACCAAGCCGCTGTTCGCGGACCTGAACAAGGTCTTCAAGACCACCAAGGGGCAGTCGTTCATCTTTCCGGCTACCGGCACCGCCGGCTGGGAAATCGCCCTCGCCAACACCTTGTCGCCGGGCGACAAAGTTCTGTCCGCGCGCTTCGGCCAGTTCAGCCACCTGTGGATAAACATGGCCGAGCGGCTGAAGCTTAACGTCGATTTCTTGCAGGTGCCGTGGGGCGAGGGCGCGCCCGTGCCCGACATCGAGAAAAAGCTGGCCGAGGACAAGAACCACGAGATCAAGGCGGTGATGGTCGTGCACAACGAGACCGCCACCGGCGTGACCAGCGAGATCGCCGGCGTGCGCAAGGCCCTGGACGCCACCAAGCACCCGGCGATGCTGTTCGTGGACGGGGTCAGCTCCATCGCAAGCATCGACTTTCGCATGGACGAATGGGGCGTGGACATGGCGGTTGCCGGTTCGCAGAAAGGCTTTATGTTGCCGGCCGGCCTTGCCATCGTCTGCGCCAGCCAGAAAGGGCTGGAGGCTCGCAAGACGGCCAAGCTGCCGCGCTGCTTTCTGGATCTCGAAGATCATATCAAGACCAATGCACAGGGGCTCTTTCCTTACACGCCCTCAGTGCCCATGTTGCGCGGCCTGCGGGCATCGTTAGACCTGCTGTTCGAGGAAGGCCTCGAGAACGTGTTCGAGCGCCATCACCGCCTGGCCGAAGGGGTGCGTCAGGCGGTCCGGGCCTGGGGTCTGAGACTGTGCGCCAGGCAGCCGAAGTGGTACTCCGATACCGTCAGCGCCATCATCGTCCCGGAAGGCATTAACGGCGCGGACGTGGTCGACATCGCTTATAGAAAGTACAACACGGCGTTGGGCGCGGGCCTTACCGATGTGGCGGGCAAACTGTTTCGCATCGGTCATTTAGGCGATCTCAACGAAGTCAGTTGCTGTGCCGCGCTTGCGGCCGCCGAGATGGCCATGCTGGACGTTGGCATCGAAATCGAAGCCGGCAGCGGTCTGGCAGTTGCCATCGAGTACTACCGCCAGCACGCACCGCCGGCAGACAAGAAAAGCACGGCCGGCCAGGCCCGGGCAATGAAATCCGGCATGAAGCAAACCGCTTAAGAGAGGGCAATCACATGAGCCACACCCGTTACGAACCCAGCAGGGTTCGACTCCAACGCAGCGAACTCGCTGTGCCCGGCTCCAACCCGGGCATGTTCGAAAAATCGTCCAAGAGTGAAGTCGATTACATCTTTCTCGATCTGGAAGACGCCGTCGCGCCGGACGACAAACCCAAGGCGCGCAAGAACATCATCGAGGCGCTTAACGACATCGACTGGCGAGGCAGAAAGAAGACCATGTCCATCCGCATAAACGGGCTGGACACGCACTACATGTACCGCGATGTGGTGGATATTCTGGAGCAGGCCGGCAAGAATCTTGACACCATTCTCATCCCCAAGGTAGGCGTGCCAGGCGACGTTTATCTCATCGATTGCCTGATTACCCAGATCGAACAGGGCATGGACTTCGGTGACCATCGCATCGGCATCGAGGTGTTGATCGAGACCGCGCTGGGCATGGCCAACGTCGAGGCCATCGCCACGTCAAGCAAGCGGCTGGAGGCCATGCACTTCGGCGTGGCGGATTACGCCGCGAGCAACCGCGCGCGCACCGTCAGTATCGGCGGACTTAACCCCGACTATCCCGGCGACCAGTGGCACGCGGCCCTGACCCGCATGACGGTTGCCTGCCGCGCGTACGGCTTACGGCCGATCGACGGGCCGTTCGGTGATTTCAACGATCCGGAAGGCTTCACCTTGGCCGCCAAACGCGCCGCGGCGTTAGGGATTGAAGGCAAATGGGCGATTCATCCCAGCCAGATCGAGCTCGCGAACGACGTGTTCACCCCGCCGGACGCCGAAGTAAAGCAGGCCAGGCGGATGCTGGAAGCCCTGAAAGAGGCGGCGCGCCAGGGCAAGGGCGCCGCCCAGGTGGACGGCAAGATGATCGATGCCGCGACGGCACGCATGGCGGAAAACGTCGTGCGCACCGACAAGGCCATAAAAGACAAATCGAAATAAGGCAGCGGCAAGGATCGCGCCGGCCGGTCCCGGAGTTCCGGCCGGCGCGATCCTGACAGCCGCTATAAACGCCCGCTACCGCGGGCCGATGCGATACTGGACTGGAGGCTAATCCGTGGACATCCACGAATATCAAGCAAAAGAACTTCTCTCGGGCTTCGGTGTGCCGATCGCCGCGGGCGGCCTGGCGTACAGCCCTGAACAGGCGGTTTACCGCGCCAAGGAAATCGGCGGCGAAAAATGGGTCGTCAAGGCGCAGATACATTCCGGCGCGCGCGGCAAGGCCGGCGGCATCAAGGTCTGTTCCAATGACCGCGAGATATGGGACGCCGCCGATGAACTGCTGGGCAAGCGACTGGTGACCAACCAGACCGGTCCGCAGGGCAAGGTCGTGTATCGCCTTTACGTAGAGGCTGGCACCGACATCGCCCGTGAAATCTATTTCGCCCTGGTAATGGACCGCGCCCGCGAACGCATTGTGGTAGTGGCGAGCGCCGAGGGCGGCATGGAGATCGAAGATCTCGCCAAAGACAAGCCGGAAGCCATCATGCGAATCGCGGTGGAACCGGCGGTGGGTCTGCGCGATTTTCAGGCGCGTGAACTGGCGTTCGGACTGGATCTGCCCCCTTCGCTGATTCGTCAGGCCAGCGCGGCTTTCACCGGCGCCTACCGGGCGTTGCGCGATCTGGACGCCATCCTGGTCGAAATCAATCCGCTGGTCGTCACCAAGGAGGGCCGCCTGCTGGCGCTTGACGCCAAGATGCAGTTCGACGACAACGCGCTGTTCCGCCGCGCCAACATTTCGGAGTTGCGCGACAAGTCTCAAGAAGATCCGCGCGAAACCAACGCCGCCGACCGCGGCTTGAGTTACGTCGGGCTGGATGGCGATATCGGCTGTATGATCAATGGCGCAGGCCTCTCGATGGCGACCATGGACATGATCATGCAGGCGGGCGGCAGTCCGGCGAACTTTCTGGACATCGGCGGCGGCGCCTCGCCGGATCGAGTTGCAAAGGCGTTCCGGCTGGTGCTGTCGGACGAAAAGGTCAAGGTCTTCCTGGTCAACATCTTCGCCGGCATCAACCGCTGCGACTGGATTGCCGAAGGCGTGGTGCAGGCAGTGCAGAAGATAGACATGAAAATCCCTCTGATCGTGCGGCTGGCGGGCACCAACGTCGAGAAGGGCAGAGAGATTCTCAAAAAAAGCGAGTTCCCTTTTATTATGGCCGAAGCGCTGGCCGAGGCAGCCGACAAGGCGGTCAAGGCCCGCAATGAAGTCGTGGAAAAGAGCAAGGCCTGAACCGGCGCGGAGATACAAACATGGCAATTCTTATAGACGAAAAAACGCCGGTCATCATCCAGGGCTTCACCGGCAAGATCGGTACTTTTCACGCCCAGGAGATGATTGATTACGGCACCAACGTGGTGGGTGGCGTGACCCCAGGCAAAGGCGGCAGCAAACACCTTGATCGCCCGGTGTTCAACACGGTCAAGGACGCGGTGAAAGAAACCGGCGCGCAGGCCAGCATCCTGTTCGTACCGGCGCCGTTCGCGGCCGATTCCATCATGGAAGCAGCAGATGGCGGCATCAAATACTGCGTCGCCATCACCGACGGTATCCCGGCGCAGGACATGATCCGGGTCAAGCGCTATATGTACCGCTACCGCTACGCGGATCGCATGATACTCACAGGGCCCAACTGCGCCGGCACCATCAGCCCCGGCAAGGCCATGCTGGGCATCATGCCGGGCCATATCTACATGGAAGGCAATGTCGGGGTGGTCGGTCGCTCCGGGACCCTGGGCTACGAGGCCGCTGAACAAATGAAGGCGGTCGGTATCGGTATCACTACGGCCGTAGGCATCGGCGGCGATCCCATCAACGGCTGCTCCTTCCAGGACGTGTTCGAGCTGTTCGAGAACGACCCTGAGACCAAGGCCGTGTTGATGATCGGCGAGATCGGCGGGCCGCAGGAGGCCGACGCGGCCAAGTTCTTCAAGGAGAACATGAGCAAGCCGGTGATGGGTTACGTCGCGGGCCTGACGGCGCCCAAGGGACGGCGCATGGGCCACGCCGGCGCGGTCATTTCCGCAACCGGAGAGAGCGCGGCCGAAAAGGTGGAGATCATGAAGGAAGCCGGCATCGTAGTCGTGCCCAGCCCCGCGGAGTTCGGCGCTACCGCGAAAGAAGTGCTGGCAAAGGTGTCCTAATAGGTTGTCATAATAGGGGTGGCTTAATGTAGAAGCGCCTTCTGCCGCGAGCTGTTCCCGCTGATTTCCAGGTCCAAGCCTGGTCACGTCATCTCTGGCGTGACCAGGCCGGATGACACACAGGAAGCAAAAACATGGCAAAACCCAAAGTCATCGTAACGCGCAAATGGCCGGAAGCGGTGGAGAAAAAGCTTAAAGATCGATTCGACGTCACCTTGAACGAGAGCGACAAGGCGTTAACCGCCGATCAGCTCGCAGACGCCATGCGCAACGCCGACGCGGTTTGCCCTACCGTCACCGACAAGATGACAGCGGAAGTGCTGGGCACGGATGCGCGCCGCGCGAAAATGATCGGCAACTTTGGCGTCGGCTTCAACAACATCGACGTGGAGGCGGCCAAGGAACACGGGCTGGTCGTCACCAACACGCCGGAAGTGCTGACCGACGCGACCGCGGATCTGGCCATGACTCTGTTGCTGATGACCGCGCGCCGCGCCGGCGAAGGCGAGCGGCACGTGCGCGGCGGACACTGGACCGGCTGGCGGCCGACGCACATGATGGGCGCCCAGGTGACCGGCAAGACATTAGGCCTGATCGGCATGGGTCGCATCGCGCAGGCAGTGGCCAAACGCGCGCATCACGGCTTCGGCATGAAGATCATCTTTCACGATCCCTATCCGCCCAAACCGGAAGTCCTCAAAGGCCTGGACGCACAGAGTCTCGACAGCGTGGAGGACGTGCTTGGCGCGGCGGACTTCGTATCCATTCATTGTCCGGGAGGTGCTGCGACGCATCACCTGCTCAACGCCGAGCGCTTTAAGCTCATGCAGGATCACGCGTTTCTGATCAACAGCGCACGCGGGGATGTCGTAGACGAAAAAGCCCTGATCGAAGCCTTGCAGTCCGGCACTATCGCGGGCGCCGGGCTGGACGTATTCGAGCAGGAGCCGAAAGTCAGCGCGGCACTGCTGAAGATGGAAAACGTAGTCGCCCTGCCCCACTTGGGCAGCGCCACCACGGAGACCCGCGTCGCCATGGGCGAGCGCGTGCTGAGCAATCTGGAAGCTTTCTTCGCCGGCAAAGAACCGCCGGATCGCGTCGCTTAGAATCACGCTCCGCCGGCGGGCCGCCGGCGGATTGTTATTGCCGACCCACCCCAGCCGTCAGCACTGCGCAAAAATATGGTCAACCGTAACCAATCCAGCAAAGCAACTACCGGCGATTCAGAGCCCGCGGAACTTAATCAGTTGACAGGCGCGCCGCTGGGCACGGGCTCCGCCGATTACACCGAACAGCTCATCCAGCTGCTGGAGGCGCTGTTTCACGACGTGATCAGCGTCCGCAACCCGGAGATCGATCCGGTGCTGAAACGCAAGCAGACGATCCCGGAGAATGATCGCAATCTGCTGCTGCGCACCCTGCAGGCGCACGGCGTCTGGTTCAGGCTGCTGTCCATCGCCGAGCAGAATCTGGCCATGCGCGGTCTACGTCATACCGAGACCGAGCGCGGTCCCGAGCATGTGCCCGGCACCTTCGCCCATGTGTTCACGGAGGCCGCAAAAGCCGGCATGACCGCCGACCAGATCCAGACCATGCTGGCATCGGCGCGCATCCGCCCGGTGATCACGGCGCACCCCACCGAAGCCAAACGCATTACCGTGCTGGAGATCCACCGGCGCATATTTCTGTTTTTGCGCGAGATCGAACTGACGCGCTGGACCCCGCGCGAACGCAAGGCGCTCATCGACGATCTGCGCACCGAGATCGACCTGCTGTGGCTGACCGGCGAGATTCGGCTGGAAAAGCCCACCGTGCAGCAGGAAGCGCAATGGGGGCTGCATTTTTTTAACGACGCGCTGTTCGAGGGGATCGCCAGCATCGAGCGCCGCATGGAAGAGGTGCTGGCGGAGACCTTTCCGGACCACCACTTCACCCTGCCGCCGATATTCCAGTTCGGCTCCTGGATAGGCGGCGACCGCGACGGCAATCCTTTCGTCACCAACGACACCACGCGCGATATTTTGCGCCTCTACCGGCACGCCTGCATCAGGCGTTACCTCAAGGATTTGCAGCGCATGGTGCCGCGCCTGAGTCTGGCCGCGCACGCGCTGGAGGTGCCGGAAGAGTTCTTAACCGCGCTCAGCGAACATCTGGCGGTCAGCGGCGTGGGCGAACAGCTCACCGCGCGCAACCCCGGCGAGGTCTTCCGTCAGTTCACCACCTGCATGCTGCGCAAGCTGGAAGGCACCGCCCGCGCCGACGAACATGGTGCCGAACGCGTATCCCCGCAACACCGCTATGGCACCGCCGACGAGCTGATAGAGGACTTCCGCACCCTGGAGAACGGGCTGATCGGCGCCGACAGTGAGGGCATCGCGCGCAACATCGTCAAGCCGCTGCGACGCCAGGTGAAGGCCTTCCGTTTTCGTACTTTTAGCCTGGACCTGCGCGAAAATACGGGCAAGACGAACGAAGCGCTGGGCGACATCTGGAAGCAGATCACCGGCGGCAAGGAGCCTCCGAAGCCCGATTCCGAGGAATGGAAGCAGTGGCTACTGGCCGAGCTTGTGCGACCGCTAGAGTCGATGCCGAGTTTCGGCCTGCCCGAATCGTCCGAGTCCACTTTAGGCATGTTGCGCATGGTGCGCGAGATGCGCGACGACGTCGATCGCGACACGTTCAACGGGTTCGTGCTCAGCATGACTCGCACCACCGCCGACGTGCTTGGTGTTTATCTGCTGGCCAAATACGCGGGCCTGTTCACCGACGCGGAAGGCATCGAAAGCTGTCAGATGATGGTGATCCCGCTGCTAGAAACTATCGACGATCTACGCAACGGGCCGGCCATCCTGCGCGATCTGCTGGGCGTGCCCGTGGTGCGTCGCACGCTCCTGCGCGAGCTGGGCGGCGTGCAGGAAGTCATGGTCGGCTATTCCGATTCCAACAAGGACGGCGGCTTTCTGTGTTCCAACTGGGAAGTCGCCAAAGCGCAGTCACGCCTGAAACGGGTGGGCGAAGAGCGCGGGCTGCCCATCTCGTTCTTCCACGGTCGCGGCGGTTCGGTAGGTCGCGGCGG
>JACCYU010000179.1 GCA_013696315.1 Gammaproteobacteria bacterium
CGGTTTAATTCCTCCACTTTCTGCACAAGGTGCGCTTCGACTTCTTGGCGCGTGGTTATATCGCGAATCGCTGCCGTCACGAGTGTTCCCTCGGCGTTCTCCAGCGGGCTCAACATGATCTCGATCGGAAACGCGCTGCCATCCTTCCGCCGTCCGATGAGCTCGATCCCCGTACCGATCTGCTGCGCCAGCGCGTCTGCCGCGGATCGAAGATCGTCCGCGACCAGCCGTTCCGCGAAGCCCTCTGGAATGATATTGTTTACCTGCTGTCCTACGAGCTCGTCGCGGCGGTATCCAAACTGTTTCTCCGCTTGAAGATTCAGCAGGACGATCTCCCCGCCCTCGTTTACCACCACCATCGCATCCGGCGCCGCCTCCAGGAGCCAGCGGTATTTGCCCTCCATCTGCGCCAGATGCTTCTCCGCATCCTTGCGCGTGGTGATGTCGCGCAGGTAGGCGATGAACACGGGCTGGTCTGTGACCAGGGCGGGCGTAATCGCCAGCTCGATCGGAAACTCGCTGCCGTCGGCGCGCATCGCGGTAATTTCGAAGCGCGTGCCGAGCACGACAGCCTTGCCGGTTGGCAGATAGCGCGCCATGCCGCGCTCGTGCGCTTCGCGTAGCGCTGGCGGGATGATGGTTTCGGCGACGGTTTTGCCGATCACCGCTGTGCGGCTGTAGCCGAAGTTTTGTTCCGCGGCTGGATTCAAATCGATGATGCGGCCCTGATGGTCGGCCATGATGATGCAATCGAGCGCCGCGTCCATGATGGCGCTGTTGCGAATCTCGCTTTCCCGCGGCGCCAATTCCGCTGACTGCTCGGGAATTGCCGTGCCGAGACGATCGGAAGGCGTGGCGCAAATTGTCGCGCAAGCCCTTGTTATCGCGGGGCTTGATGTAACAGCGATGAATCACCCCGCGGTTGATCGCATCAATGACTGACTGCAAATCGGAATTACCGGACAGGACGATCAGAAATGTGTCGCGATACAGATGCTTGACGCGGCCGGATAACGGTACCGCTCATGGTGGGCATGCGCTGATCGCACAGGATGACCTGCATTTGATGCAGTGTGTTTTCTGGCACCTAAAATTTACGATGCCGACACGGCCGCCCTGCATCTCGTCAGCGTCATCACGAGAACAATTTTTTGGCATAACCCCCCCTTCCGCGAACAATCATACATCAGTAAGCGGCCCGGACAAAAAACGGCGCGCGACACGACAGATGCGAAGGGAGTGCATGACCAAGGTCTTCCGCGATCAGTTCCACCAGATTATCAATGTGTTACTAGGTGTGATGTTTCAATACGTGGTTTATTCGGACTGGGCTCGAGAAGCTTGGAGTCATCCCGGCCAATCCCTCATCGTTCGACCCTTCGGGCGAACAGCGGGCATCGAGCCGGATAAAGAAAAGTGATGAACTAACTTCTAGAACATCGCGGGATGAAAAGGAAGCGGGCATCGGCAACAGAAACGCAGACATGAAACCGGATTGAAGTACCCGTTATTTGCGAGACGGCGTAACGGAAAAAATATGCAATGTACCGGTGGATCTAGCGGAACGCGAAGCAGGAACACTATCAGCTAACATTAGGGCGTACGCCGCAGCGGTACAGCTATTGGCAAGATCAATCTTTTGACAGTCTATCGCACCACCCCCCGCGAACTGTTATTGACGAAGCCCACAAACCGCGCGACTTCGGGGAAGTCATGGGCGAGCTGTTCCAGATGCCGCGCGTCTGCAGGGCGTCGGTTGCGCGATTTGATCAACAGCATGTACGCCTTGTGCAGCGCCTGGATGGTCTCCGAGCCGAAGCCGTGGCGCTTGAGGCCGACCTTGTTGATGCCATGCGGTTCCGCCAGATTGCCGGAGGCCAGCACGTAGGGCGGCAGATCACGATTGAGCGCGGTGCCCATGCCGCAGAAAGCGTGCGTACCGATGCGGCAGAACTGATGCACGAGCGTGAAGCCGCCCAGGGTGGCGTAGTCCTCGACCGTCACGTGCCCGGCCAGGGTGGCGCCGTTGGAAAAAACCGTGTGGCCGCCGACCAGACAATCGTGCGCGATATGCACGTAGGCCATGATCCAGTTGTCGTTGCCGATGACGGTAGCGCCCTGCCCCATGCGCGTGCCGCGATTGATGGTGCAGTATTCGCGGATGGTATTGCGATCACCGATCACCAGTTCGGTCGTCTCGCCTTCGTATTTTTTGTCCTGCGGAATATCTCCGATCGAGGCGAACTGAAAGATCCGGTTGCCGTGTCCGATGGTGGCCGGTCCTTCGATTACTACGTGCGGACCAATCCAGGTCCCCGCGCCGATACGCACTTCGGCCCCGATGACGCTGAATGCGCCGACTTTAACATCGGGCGCGAGTTCAGAGCCGGGATCGACGGCGGCGCGAGGGTCGATCACCGGGCGAAATCTTTGAACACGCACATCAGTTCGGCGGTGGCGGCGAGGTCCTCCCCCACTTTGGCGGTCGCGTTGAACAACCCGAACCCGCTGCGCTTGCGCAGGAACTGAACATGCAGAATAAGTTGATCGCCCGGTTCCACCAGTCGCTTGAAACGCGCCTTGTCGATGCCGACGAACAGATACAGGCTTTTATCTTTGGGGCGATGACCGGGGGTGTTGAACGCCAGCACACCGCTGGCCTGGGCGAGCGCTTCGAGAATCAGCACACCCGGCATCAAGGGTAGTTCCGGGAAATGTCCCTGGAAGAAAGGCTCGTTGACAGTGACATTCTTGATCGCCGTCAACGACTCGCCGGGCTTGCACTCCAGCACCCGATCGATGAGCAGAAACGGATAGCGGTGAGGCAGAAAGCGCATGACCTCACGGATATTGATGATATCCAAATCAGTTAAACCTTTGTGTCGATAAGCATCAATCGGCGCCACCGCGCCACGCATGGATGCGCGGCGAGCCAACGGTTCGTGCGCGAGTTGGTGTGCGGATTATCCGAATCCGGAGCCGTGCTGATCTTTTAGCTTCTTTTCCAGCACCATGACCTTGCGCGCGAGTTCGTCCAGCTTTCGAAAACGCACCGAATTCCTGAGCCACTGCGCATTCGGTTCCAGCGGCGTGCCCGAGGTATACGTGCCGGGCTTCGTAATCGACTTGCTGACCTTGGACATGCCGGTAATGTGCACGTGATCGGCGATCTCCAGATGACCTTCGATACCGGCGGCGCCCGCGATTGTACAATGTCTGCCGATCCTGGCGCTCCCGGCGATGCCAACACAGCCGGCGATGGCGGTGTGCGCACCGATGTACACATTGTGCGCGATCTGAATCTGGTTATCGAGCTTGACGCCCTCTTCCAGCACCGTATCGCCCAGCGCGCCGCAGTCGACGGTGGTATTGGCGCCGATCTCGACGTCATCGCCGATCACCGCGCGTCCCAGCTGCGGGATTTTGACCCACACGCCGGCGGCGTCGGCGAGCCCGAAGCCGTCGCTGCCGATCACCGCGCCCGGATGCACGATCACGCGCCGGCCCAGCACCGCGCGGTTACATAACGTCACCCGTGCGACCAGCTTCGAGGCGTCACCGACCGTGCATTCAGAGCCGATCACACAGCCAGGACCGACGAATACATCGGCGCCGATCACAGCATCCGCTTCGATCACCGTCAACGCGCCGATCCAGGCGCTAGGATCGATACGTGCCCGCGGATGCACCACGCTGCTCGGGTGAATGCCCGGCAGCACGGGCTGCGGCGGGTGCAGCAGGGTTATGATTCGGGCGAAGGCAAGATAGGGATTATTGGACAGCAGCGCCGCGGCCGGGCAGTCTTCGAGGTCGTCGGGGCCGAGGATCACCGCCGAGGCCAGGGTTGCCTTGAGATAAGGTCTGTAACGGCAGCTGGCGAGGAAACTGAGGCTGCCGGGCCGCGCGCCCTGAAGACTCGCGACGTCGTCGATCCGGCAATCCGGATCGCCAATCAGGGTGGCACCGACCCGTTCGGCCAATTCTTGCAGACGCCAGGACACGGGCTCTTGTTATAGGTCGGACGATACTTCACATTGCCGCGACGCCGGGCTGGCACGCGGTGCCTAAATATCCTGCAGCCGTTCCAGGATGGTATCGGTGATGTCTATCCGCTCGCTGGCGTAGAGCACTCTTTCGGTAACCATCAAGTCGTAGTCTTCCGATTTGGCTACTTCCACTATCACTTCGTACACAACGCGCTGCAGGTCGCTCAGTTCCTCGTTGCGCCGGATATTGAAATCTTCCTGCAACTCCTCGCGGTCCCGGTTGAAATCGAGCTTGCGCATGGCGATGTCGCGTTCCAGATCCTCGCGCTGTTCGGCGCTCATGATCTCGGCCTCGGTGCGCAGCTTTCTTTCCATTTCGACGATGGCATCGCGGCTGGTGGTCAGCGACGCGTCGCGACCGGAAAATTCCTGCTCCAGGGCTGCGCGCGCGGCCTCCGCCTGAGGCGCTTGTTCCATTACGCGGACGATGTTGACGAAACCGATTTTGATTTCCTGCGCCGTGACGGAAGGCGACCAGACAAAGCTTGAACTGACAAGACATAGGGTAAGAATGGTAAGCCGTTTCATACTGCTCCCGTACTCAAAAGATGGTGCCGATATTGAATTGAAACGTTTCGGTTTCATCGCCCGGCTGGTCATTTAACGCCTGCGCCAGACTGAATGTCAACGCGCCCACCGGCGTGATCCAGCTGGTCGAAACGCCGACCGAGGTGCGGATCTCGCTGGTATCGAACGCGCCCACGTCCGCGAAGACATTGCCCGCGTCGAAAAATACGCCAAAGCGCAAGTTGCTGGCTTCTTCCGTGAACGGCGGCGGGAACAACAGCTCGAGATTGCTGATCACGCGAAAGTTGCCACCTAGCGGATCGTTAAACATGGTGCTATCACGCGGGCCCAGACTGTTGGCCTCGTAACCGCGTATCGTACCGAAACCGCCGCCATAGTATTTCTCGAAAAACGGCAGATCGGTCGTGCCGCCAAAACTGTTGCCATACGCGACCTCGCCGTTGAGCGACAAGGTCAACCCGGAGGACGTGAGAGGAATATAGCCCTGATTACTGTAGTCCGCGCGGTAATACTCCAGATCGCTACCCGGCACCGCAACCTCCAGATTGAGCTGCTGCAGGTTTCCGCGGTCGGCGAACACGGTCTTGTTGCGCGTGTCATGAATCAGGCTGCCGCCCAGCTGGTAGATGTTATAGGCGTTGCCATTGTCCCTCAGAAAGTCGCGAATCTCGTCCGCGGTGTTGACCGTGGTATCTATGCTCACGTTCTGATAACCGCCGGTCGCCTGCAGCGTATCGAATTCGGTGAACGGGATGCCGAACACCACGTCGGCGCCCAGCTGTTCGGCGTTGTAATCGGAGATGTTCGCCTCACTGGCGTCAGTCTTGCTGTAATTCAGGTTGAACCCGCGGCTCACGCCGTCGATGGTGTAATAAGGGTTGGTGTAGGAAATGCTGTAGACCGTATTGAAATCGCTGTTATCGAAACGCACGCCGACCCGCCGGCCGGTGCCCAGAAAGTTCTCCTGCGTAACGGACAAATTAAACAGCAGACCCTGGCTTTGCGAATAGCCGGCGCCAATGGCGAAGTTGCCCGCCAGCCGCTCCTTGACGCTGACGTTGAGGTCCACCATGTCGTTGACGCCAGGCACCCGTTCGGTATTGACCTCGACCGACTCGACGTAGGCCAGCCGCTGCACGCGCTGACGCGACAGTTCGATGTCGGTCAGGTCATACCAGCCGCCCTCGATCTGGCGCAGTTCGCGCCGGTAGACCTCGTCGGTAGTCGTGGTGTTGCCGAGAATATTGATTCGTCTGACGTAAATCCGCTGGCCGGGATCGACAAAAAACGTCAGGCTCACTTCCTTGCTGACCTCGTCGATTTCTGGAATCGGATTGATGCTGGCGAACGCGTAACCTTCTTTGCCCAGCCGCCGCGTGATGTCGTCCACCGTCCTGATCACGCGGCTACGCGAAAAGGTGTCGCCGGGCCGGATCGCCAGCAGGCGCTGCAACTGATCCTTTGGCACGATAAACGTGCCGGCCAGCTGCACGTCACTGACCTTGTACTGTTCGCCCTCGTCGATGTTGATGCCGATGTAAATGTCCTGCTTGTCGGGTGTGATCGCCACTTGCGTCGAATCGATATTGAACTGCAGATAACCCTCGTCCAGATATTGCGTGCGCAGCAACTCAAGATCGCCGGTCAGCTTTTCCTGCGAGTACTGGTCGCGGCTGCTGAAAAACGCCCACCAGGCGGGAATGCCGGAGGCAAAATCTTCGGTGAGTTCGTCTTCTTCGAAAGCCTGGTTGCCGACAACGTTGACACGCTTGATGGTCGCCACCTCGCCTTCCGTGATGTCAATTTTGATATCGACCCGATTGCGTTCCAGCGGCGTCACCTTGGTTTTGATGCGCGCGCTGTATTTGCCGCGCGCGAGATATTGCTGCGTCAGCTCCTGCTCCAGCCGCTCCAGGACCGAACGGTTGAAGACTCGGCCGCGCGCGATCTCCACGCTGCCCAGGGCCTCGGTCAGATCTTCATCGGAAATGTCCTCATTGCCGTCGAACGTGATGTCCGAGATCGCCGGCCGCTCCTCCAACACCACTATCAGTACATCGCCGCGCCGCCGCAGGGTGATGTCGCTGAAAAAGCCCGTGTCGTACAACGCACCCACGATTTCCGCGCTGCGTTCGTCGGTATAC
>JACCYU010000180.1 GCA_013696315.1 Gammaproteobacteria bacterium
GGCTGTGCCCCAGCGTCTCTGCGGTGATGGCTGTCCGGTTGGACAGGAAAAAAACGCTGCGCATAGCCTGTAAACTCAACTGCGGTGAAATATAAGTCCTTAGCTCTTTTCCATGATAACGCCAAAGCGAGGATCGATCGCCCCCAAGACCTGAGGATCCCACAATGAACGGCAATGCGGATGATGATGTAGTTAGCCTGGACTCCATTGGCATGGATGACGTCGCGCGCGTTGGCGGCAAAAACGCCTCGCTGGGCGAGATGATCCAGCATCTGGCCGCCAGCGGCGTCAACGTGCCTGGCGGATTTGCCACCACCGCCGACGCCTTCCGGCGTTTTTTGTCCGACGCGGGATTGACCGAGCGGATCAGCGCCGCGCTTGAGAAACTGGATGCCGAAGACGTGAAAGCACTGGCGCGGACCGGCCGTTCGATCCGCGAGATGATCATCGATACCACAATCGAGGGTCGCTTACGCGACGCTATCGCGCACGCTTATGAACAACTGGAGAGTGGAGCGGGCGGCTCGCTGGCCGTCGCCGTGCGATCGTCGGCGACCGCCGAGGATCTTCCCGATGCGTCGTTCGCCGGTCAGCAGGAAACATTCCTTAACGTGCGCGGGCTGGACAACGTATTGCTGGCGGTGAAGACCGTGTTTGCGTCGCTGTTCAACGACCGCGCGATCTCGTATCGCGTGCACCACGGCTTCGAACACGGCGAGGTGGCGCTGTCGGCGGCCGTTCAGCGCATGGTGCGCAGCGATCTCGCCGCCAGCGGCGTGCTGTTCACCCTGGATACCGAGTCCGGATTCACCGATGTCGTGTTCATCACCAGCAGTTATGGTCTGGGCGAAGCCGTGGTGCAGGGCGCCGTGAACCCGGATGAATTCTACGTGCACAAACCCACCCTGGCCGCCGGCCGCCCGGCTATCCTCAGCCGCACCCTGGGCAGCAAGGAAATCAAGATGATCTACAGCGAAGGCGGCGTGCTGGAA
Organism: Gammaproteobacteria bacterium; assembly: GCA_013696315.1. NCBI lineage: Bacteria > Pseudomonadati > Pseudomonadota > Gammaproteobacteria > Gammaproteobacteria bacterium. The sequence goes on from JACCYU010000180.1 coordinate 993, forward strand.
AAATCGTTAAGCACCGTGGACGTGCCGGCGGAAGACCGTGCCCGCTTTACCCTGACCAATGAGGAAATAACGCAACTAGCACAGCAGGCGGTCATCATCGAGAAACATTATGGTCGGCCTATGGACATCGAATGGGCCAAGAACGGCGAGACCGGCGAGCTGTTCATCGTGCAGGCGCGTCCGGAAACGGTAAAGAGCAACACGCAGCAGGTCGTGGAACGCTACGTTTTGAATGGCAAGGGGGAGGTGCTGATCGAGGGACGCGCGGTAGGGCAGCGCATCGCCAGCGGCGCGGCGCGGATCATGATCGATCTGGAGGAGATGGACAAGCTGCGACAAGGCGATGTGCTGGTAACGGACATGACCGACCCGGACTGGGAGCCGGTGATGAAGCGCGCCGCTGCAATCGTCACCGATCGCGGGGGTCGCACCTGTCACGCGGCCATTATCGCGCGTGAACTCGGGATTCCCGCGGTCGTCGGTTGCGGCGACGCTTCGCGGCGCCTTAAGGACGGTCAGGAAATCACCGTGTCGTGCGCGGAGGGTGACACGGGACTGATCTACGAAGGTAAACTGGACTTCGAGGTACACCGGCACGAGCTGGCCGCTATGCCCGAGCTGCCGCTCAAGGTGATGTTGAACGTTGGCAACCCGGGGCGCGCGTTCACTTTTGCGAGTGTGCCCAATGCCGGGGTGGGCCTGGCGCGGCTGGAGTTCTTAATCAACAACACCATTGGCGTACATCCCAAGGCGTTGCTGGGATTCGATCAGTTGCCCAAAGATCTCAAGGACAAGATCGCCAAGCGCTGCGCCGGTTACCCGGATCCGGTAAGTTTCTTCGTGGACAAGCTAGCCGAGGGGATCGCCACCCTGGCCGCGGCGTTTGCGCCGCATCCGGTGATCGTGCGCCTGTCGGACTTCAAGTCCAACGAATACGCGCATCTGCTCGCCGGCGAACGTTACGAGCCCAAGGAAGAGAATCCGATGATCGGGTTGCGCGGGGCGTCGCGCTACATCTCGGAAAAATTCCGTGAGTGTTTCGAGCTCGAATGCAGGGCGCTGCGCAAGGTGCGTGATGACATGGGGTTTACCAACGTGCAGATCATGGTTCCGTTCGTGCGCACCCTGGACGAAGCGTCGCAGGTCGTGAAGTTGCTCGCGGACAACGGGCTTGAGCGCGGGGTCGATGATCTCAAGGTCATCATGATGTGCGAGATTCCGTCCAACGTGATACTCGCCGAGCAGTTCCTCGAACATTTCGACGGATTTTCAATCGGCTCCAACGACTTGACGCAAATGACTTTAGCGCTGGATCGGGATTCGGGGCTG
>JACCYU010000181.1 GCA_013696315.1 Gammaproteobacteria bacterium
AGGCCGGCTCGGTATGGATAAACTGCTACAACATCTTCGACGCCGCGCTGCCCTTCGGCGGTTACAAGCAATCCGGCTGGGGTCGCGAGATGGGCGAGGCGGTGCTCTCCAATTACACGGAGAACAAAGCGGTAACGATCGCACTGTAACGCGGATGTAGCGATCCGGTTATCCGCAAGCGATGTAGACGTCACTCGCCGGGGGCGGGCCACAGGCTCGCCCCGCTTTTTTCCCGTTTAACCACCTTGAGCATGCGTCGCAAAGCTGAACAACCTGACTCTTGGCAATTATCAGTAAGTGCGGATGTTGTTGAGCGCCCCCCTTCAACCTCTTTCTAAAAGTCCATTATCCTTATGACATCAAACACACCCCAGACCCTGCGTGTCATCTCCGGCATGAGCGAAGAGCCCGCCGCCTTGAGCCAATCGACCTTGATCATGATCGACTGCCAGAACACTTACCGCGAAGGCGTGATGGAACTCGCGGGTGTTGAAGCGGCGCTGGACGAGGCGCGAATACTGCTGGAGCGCGCGCGCAAGCTCGGCATCCCGATCATTCACATCCAGCATAACGCCGGCAGCGGTTCGCCTTACGACCTGGAATCCGATTTGGGCCAGATCGCGGACAAGGTTTCGCCACAAGGCGATGAATCCGTGATCACCAAGACCCATCCCAACGCGTTCGTGAATACGCAACTGCACGAGCAATTGCAGGCGAGCGGCGCGCAAAACCTGGTGCTCACAGGCTTCATGACGCACATGTGCGTCAACTCAACCGCCCGCGGGGCGTTCAACCTGGGCTATGCGCCGACGGTTGTAGCCGCCGCCACCGCCACCCGCGCGTTACTCGACGGCGAAGAAACCATCCCCGCGGACATGATGCAGAAGTCCAGCCTGGCCGCCGTCGCCGACCTGTTCGGCGTCGTGGTCCGGCGGGGCCGCGATCTGCCGGACTGAGTCGCCACCACGCCCGCCGACGATTGCACGCGGAGTCTCTTGATGCACGCGTGATGAGCATGACGCCGCACATCTCCGGCAGCTCGCTCTCGGCGCAGGCGCGCTATGCCGCGGGCACCCGCGAAATCCTGGAGTGCTGGTAGAAGTCCCCACTTTATGTCCGGCCCCGCTCTCTGGGGCCGGATTTTTTTACGTTGCAAGATGACACAATGGAGCGCAAACAATGACCCGCAACGATGTTACCGAACAGATCATCGCCGCCAAAATCAAGAAACGCCTGACGTGGGAAGCCCTCGCCGAAGTGGTGGACGCCAGCAAGGAATGGGCGACCGCCGCGCTGCTGGGCCAGATGACATTGAACGCTGCGCAGGCGAAAGCGATCGGCAAGAAACTTGGCCTTGATTCAGAAGCTGTAGCGCTTTTGCAGCAGGTGCCATACAAGGGTTCGTTGCCGACCGAGGTGCCGACCGACCCGCTCATCTACCGCTTTTATGAACTGGTGAACGTGTATGGAACAACCTTCAAGGCACTCATCCACGAGGAATTCGGCGACGGCATCATGAGCGCCATCGATTTCGACATGGACATCCAGCGGCAACCCGATCCCAAGGGTGACCGTGTGAAGATTACTATGAGTGGAAAATTCCTGCCGTACAAAATCTACTGACCCCGGGTCATCGCTCTACGCAGTCGGATTCCGCCGCCACTCGCGCGTTACTCGACGGCAAAGACTATCCCCGCGGACATGATCCAGAAGCCCAGCCTGTCGGCTATTGCGAAGCTGTTCGGCATCGTGGGTCCGGCAAACCGGCGATTTGCAGGATTGAGTCACCCCGTGCGGCTCCCGGTCGATGGCGCAGGACGCTTACTGCTTCTGTGCCGGCGCTGACGGTGGTTGCATGAGAGCGCCATTCTGCGTCAACGGCGGACCAACTGGAACATCGCGCCGGGTCGCTGCGATCTCGAACCCGCCGATCGCGGATCGCTGGGCGTCCTATTTCCGCGTTTTTTTAATAGTGAACAACATTTACCTGAAGGAGCGTGGCCGGCAACTAATCGAGCAACCTTGGCGATTTAGCTTCGCCATCCATCCGCATGTTTTCAGGTTTGCCCAAGATCAATAGCAATGGCCGATCGCTTGGAGTATCTGCGCTCTTGACCGCGCTGTGCGACATACTAGACACTGCATCGCAACAGATTTGTCGTCTATATTATGTTGGCGGCTTTAGGCCGCAACACATGAGAGCTGGTGGTTAAGCACCCCATAATTATCGCGGTACAAGGGCGC
>JACCYU010000182.1 GCA_013696315.1 Gammaproteobacteria bacterium
GTGCAGCAGGATCTGCCGCACCCGCTCTCCCAATCGATGTGATGGTTCTTTAAACGGTTCGTCCTGCCAGCGGCCGCGTCGCAAATGCTTAAGCGGTCCGAAATCGCGGGGCGTTTCCTTGCCCAGCCGCTTCTCTCGTTCAGATTCCTGTCCGGGCTTCGATGGTCTTTGCCCAGTGCCTGATGTTTCGGACACAGGCTCTGATGGTTTCTGCTCGAAGTCTTGTTCGTCCAGAAACTCGATCTCGGCCTGAAAATCGATGCGCGCCTTGCGTACCAGATTAGCCAGACTCGGAAACTCGTAGTCGGGATCCTGTTCGGCGTCGATAATCACAATTACCTTGACTCGGCGCCGGATCAGCTCGTAGGCGCCCAGGTTCTCGAAATGACCGCCGTCGGTTACATGCCAGTAGCGGCGATGCGTGCCGCGAAAGCGCGCAAGAAATTCTGCCAGTAAGGCACGCTGCACGCCGAAGAGCGGAACGGACGCCAAGCGCATTCTCGCTCTTTCGCAATCACTTCCGCCTCGTTTGTACATTTCCGTGACGCCCGAATCCCACCAGTAACCCAGGCGTACGTTGCCCATGCCCGCCAGCAGGCTCAGCCCGAGATTGGTGCGGTAACCAAGCCCGGTCGTAAATGCCGCGCCTGAGATAGCCGTCCAGCTTCCGAGCGACAGCGATTCACCTTTGAATTCGGTCTTTTTTTGCTCTGTAGCGAAGACGCTGAACGTCCCCTCCGAGGGCTGAGGTGTAATTGTTACTTTCGCGGCGTATTCCGAAACTTCTTTTTTCCAATCAAACTGCGCGTGATGGTGTGCGGCGACGCTGATTCCCGCCGGACCCAAAGCCATACCGACCCCCTTGCGGTCTTGATTCTCGGTATTCGTGCGCTCGTCTCGGGTCTCGTTGATGGTCACGTTGATGAGGTGCAGCGGCATTCCGACTTTAGCGAAGTTTTCACGTTTCCAGTAATCCTGCGGACAAATGTCGTCATCTGGGTGCACGTTGGTCAGTTTGGCCCCATTCCCCGCACGCGCCGGGTTCGAGGCGCCGAGATAAGCGCGTGTAAGACGCGCCGCATATAAGGCATGATGCGAGGAATTGTTGACGAAAACCCGTGCCATCCCGAACAGGACGGATAGAATCAGCGCGGCCATAAGCGTCGCGATGGTGGGATGCAAATCTCGTTCTGAAGCACCAGGCAATGCGGCTCCGTTTGCGGGGGCCCTAGCCGTGGTTGCTTCAATGTCCGGACAACCAGTTTGTTGATCGCTCGATAGACAGCTCCGGCCGATAGTATCTGCCAGCCGCTCTAATGCGCGGACCCCAGCCGGTAGATCCGCTACCGGGGTGGGAGACACCAATCCCTTGGGTGCGTCCTGCGGAAGTGTAAAATCCCAGGCTATCGCATGAGATACGACGTTAACTGTCGTTAGCGCAATGGTGGCAACAACGAGTCCTGCGGCGAGGAACAGTGCGCCCGTGAAACCGCCCAGACGCTCGCCATTGACCTGGCCGCCGAAGAGCTTGGCGAGGCGACGGGCGCCGGCAACGAGCGCCGCGAGGCCGCCATAGAGCGCCGTGAGCCACGGCCATACCCCATCGCCGGATCTGGCAAGGACGGTGTAGACGGTCTGGCCGAGCGTATCGATGATGACGAAAGCGGCGACCAACAGCAACGCCACGATCGCGTATTTCAGCGCCCGGGAGATCCGGTTACGGGCTGCGTCGTTACGGACTTCTTTTCGTTGATGTTGCCCGTCTTCAGGAAAGACTGTGAGAAGGATATACGAAAGCAGCAAAATCACGGCAGCACCAAAGGCTACCCACCCTGCCACCCCGCTTTCCACCATAAAAGACGCACGCGCCGCCAGGATCATTGCGATAAAAAGTAACAGCAACATCGCAACGGGTATTCTCCGCAGAACAGCCCCGCTGGCGATTAACGCCAACCCACCGCAGCCGCATATCACGGCACCGAACACGCCTAACCCGGTGTTCCAGCCAGCAAAATAGGCGCCACCACCAATCGCCGTTAGCGATGCAAGAGTAAGCACTAGCGCGGAGAAACCCGGAAAATACAGCGCCAACCCTACGAAGACAGAGAGAATCACCCCCAAGACAAAAGCTTTAAGATGCTCGTCGAACATCCAGCCCACCGACATCGTGATAGCTATCAACAACAAGCCAGCCGCGAGCGCTGAACAAACTCGCTTAGTTCGCCGATCAGCATTACGACCGGTTACGCTATCCGCCAGCACCCAGTAAGCCCATCCAAACGGGATCGACCACACTATAAATATGATAGGAATCAGCCAGCCGTAAGGGCTCCACCAAAAGAATGGTGTCGCCTCACGGCAGATAGCAGGTCAGGCAGCTATAGGACTCGATGGCCGGGGCCCAGCTCGGAGGTTGGCCTTCCCTCAACCCGTTCTCCAGCGCAGCACGGATCAGCTGTGTGCCCAGAAACGCCGCCAAAAAGAAGGTGAAAAGCACGACATGAATAGCGAACCAGTTACGTATGAATACTGCGAAACCCAGCAGCACGTCGCCACTGCCTTGGGGCGCCAGATATCGACCATTGCGGCGCAAAGCTTCAATAGGATCGATTTCAGCTCGTCCTAAAGCCTCCTTTCTTCGTTCTTGTCTTTTTTGGTCGATGACTGGAGGACTGAGCAATTCCTCAACAAGAGCCGGTGCGTCTTTCACGGCCGTCGCGTTATCGGACTTAGCGAATCGCGTGTAGAGACGCCCCAGAAACGCCCCGAAATACCCGCCGCCAGAGACCGTCGAAAGATAATCGATGCGGCGCAGCAGCTTCAGATGTGCCAGCCCCTGGAAGACACCGAGGCAAAAGGTCGCACTGCGGATGCCGCCGCCCGACAGGGCAAAACCGATCGACCTTAGCTCTTCCTCTTTTCCTTCTGCTATCTTTTCACCGATGCATCCACGCCGGTCTTTGAGATAGCCCTCCTCGGCGTCCCGGAACTCCTTCGGATAAACTTCAAACAACGCTGAATTTTGATCGGCATTTTTCGAATTTTTTGACTGGTCGTCGTGATTGTTCACCCGACTCTTCCTGATAGCCCAAAGCCAGATAAAGCCAGCCAATGCGACAAGCGACAAAATTCTTAAAGCCTTCCTGATCCAGAAGGATTTCATGGTATAAGCGTCTAAAACCTGGTTAGCTTGCCGAAGAACCGCAACGCCACTTCAATTCGAGCAAATTATTCAGCCCGAACCAATTCGGTCGGATACTACAGAAAAGGAGGCGCCGTGGGTATTGACAGACTCATGCTCATCGCGGTAATCGTTTCGGTCACAAATGGTTGTTCGACATTCAGGCCATTCTCCATCGACGAGGCACCGCCAACTAGCCTCAGTCTCGATGCAGAACAACGGCTGCTGCTGGTGACCGACAAAGCTTCTGTAATTGACTGTGGCTCGAAAGCCTGCGGAGCTGACGATGGGTTAGACCCTTGTCTAGCTGACGGTAGTTCGAACACCTATACGAGACGAGTGGTGTGCGCCGAACCAAGTCCCGACGCGCTAGCCGGGCTGACGGCGTCGGGCGTGCTGGACGCCGAAGTAATGGATCAGGGAAAAGCAACCGGTAAATTAAGTATGGCCGAAGCGATTGAGCAAATTAGTCAGCGAACCGTTACTGTTCAGCTACTTCGCGATGCACTTTACAGGGCATGCGAGGCCTGGATGAATGGCGCGATCGGAAAGTCCGAATATCAGCAGGTCATACACAGTTATGACGACATGGTGGTCGCTTTGCTTGCGGTCGAAGGCTTGACCCAGAAATTATCGGCAATCGACTCCACCGGCAAAGCAGCGGATCAAGACATCGCTTCGAATAACTGGGCGATCGTCCGCGCGGTTAGGTATATAACGATCAGCTATCTACGTCGTAACATGAATCACTCGCAGAACCACGCGGAGAAGAACTGCAGAAAAAAAGTCTATGAGCGAAAAGACAATGATTGCAAGAGTCAAAATGTTGCCCGACCTCAAAGGCAAGGAAGCTCTGAATAATTCCGGCCCTTTATATTCATTTTGGTCAGGCTCTGGAACTCTCTCAACACAGCATAAGCCAATAGCGCTAGGGAACCTCTGAACAAGAGACGCAAGCGAGTGGATTTAGTGCGGCAAGATCAGGGTGATCATCATTTCGGTGTGCAGGCCTGCTTGAGCAGGCATTCAGTAGGTCATGGGTGCGGCTTTACGTTATTTTTTCCGCTCAGCCAGCGCAAACAAGGTAAAGGCTTGTGCAAGATTTTTCGCCAAGCCACGATAACGAACCTTGCCATGGCCCCACAGATGCTTAACAACATGGAAAGCGTGCTCGACGCTGGCGCGCACCTTGGAG
>JACCYU010000183.1 GCA_013696315.1 Gammaproteobacteria bacterium
GAGCGGATCGGCGGCGCTAATGGCAATCAACTCGCCTTCAGCCGGCCGGCGATTGATCTCGCGCAGCAGGCCCACCGCATCCCGCAGCGCGAACTGCTCGCCCGAAAAGCCTTCGACGAAGCGTCCGCCGCGCACGTCGCCCCGCGCCTCCATGCGCCGATAGACGTACAACAGCTCGCGCCACGGCGGAATACCGTCTTCGCGCAGCAACAGCGCGCGGAACACAATACCGTAACGGCGCAGCAGACACGCGGCGACATATGCCACGGTTTCTTCGCTGGCGCGGCGATCGACGGTTTTTTCTTTCGTCGCGCGAGGCGCCACTAATCGCGACCAGCGGCCCGCATCCTCAATACCGTTGAATGCACCGCGACGGCGGCGTCTGGCATCGATGGGTTTGCGGCGGCTGGCCGGCAGCAGCAATGATCGCAATCCCGCGAATGAATCGGAGCTGACCAGCCCCGCCGCCGCCAGCTCGGACAGCGCCTGTTCGAGTTGCGTGCGGAGCAGCCCGGTCGCGTCGTGGATCTCGTCGAAAAACAGCGCACCGGAGTGTTCCAGTCGTTCCAGCACATCGCGCGCACCGTGTGAAAGTTTAAGCTCGGAAGCGAGTTCTCTATAACCACGCCAATGACGCAGCCCCTGACGACTGACCAGCGCGATCGGTGTACCACGCACCGGGCCCACACCCGCCGCGCGCCGTGATTTGTCATGCCCCGACGGTGGGCTGAGCCGCGCCCAGCGTATGCGGCCGGCGGCGCACAGATTATCCAGCCAGGCCGGCTCGTAAGTCCGCAAACGCGCCGGCAGGACTTCCGCTTCCCAGGCGCCGGCCGCAAGTTCGAAACCTTCAAGCTGCGACAGCACGGTGGCGAGCGCCGCTTCTCCTTCAGCCAGCTCCACTGATGCGGCAGCCCGGGCTGATTTGACGCCTTGCCAGTCGAACAGAAAGCGCATCAGACTGGCCGGCGGAACGGGTTTTATCTCCTGGCGCAGACGCTTGAGCGTGTAGCGATGGATGCGCGCCAGCAGACCCCGCTCGCACCACTCGATGGCGGACGCGCCGGGATTGAAGTGTCCGCGCATGGCAAAGCCTTCGCTTTCAAGCTCGGCGAGTGCAGCGTCGATCTCGCCAACCTGCAGACCCAGCGAACTCGCAAGCGCATCTGCGCGTACCGGCCCCAGCCCTTGCAGACGCTCGCGAATCAATTCGGTTACTGCCGTCTCGCGATCGCTTGCCGCAACCGCGCCGGTCGGCGATACGGCTTCGATCGGCGGCGTAAGTACAGCTTCGGGAAATACTTCTCGCAACAGCGCAAGCCGCTCCGCGCACACCCACAGGGTTGCAAGCGGTGCGTTCATGACCGTTGCCCGCCGGGTCGCCGTCAACTCATCCAGCCAGCAGCGCCAGCCGGGGCCGGCTTCGTCGGCAACCACGAAACCTAGCATCATCAGTGCATCGTGCAGTTCATCGGCACTGGCGACCTCCGGCCACGCCTGCGCACGCACCTGCGCGATCGCGTCCGCGTCAAGTTCTCCCAGCCGCGCCGCGTCTTCGGGATTGGTAAAGCTGCGGGCCTGCACCATTTGCGTGCGACGCTCCTCGGCCGGCGCGTCGTCGAGAAAAGCGTAAGGGCGTGCGCTCAGAATTTCCTGAGCGAGCGGTGAGGGCCCCGCCAAATCGCGCGTCAGCACCTTAATGTCCTCGTTTTCCAGATGCTTGAGCACGGACTCCAGCCCCTCGACATCCATCGCGTCGTGCAGGCAATCGATCAGAGTTTGTTCGACCAGCGGATGATCGGGCACCTCCCGCTTGCCGGTCAGATTTTCCGCGCACGCAAGCTGATCGGGGAACACGACCGCGATCAGGTCTTCGGCGTCCATGCGCTGCAGTTGCGGCGGTACGCGCCCGCTCGCGCGGTTGCGGCGCACCGCCAGCGCGATGCTGGCGACCCAGCGCCAGCGCGTGGCGAACAAGGGCACATCCAGCAACGCCTGAATCAATACCTCGCGCACCGTTTCTTCCTTGAGGTAATGCGCGACCTCATCGAGCGGGAAACTGTGCGTTGGCCCCAGTGACAGCACGATGCTGTCTTCCAGCGCCGCGGCCTGCAGTTCGAAGTTGAATTTGCGACAGAAGCACTTGCGCAGGCTCAAACCCCAGGCGCGATTTATGGCGGATCCAAAAGGTGCGTGAATGACCAGATGC
>JACCYU010000184.1 GCA_013696315.1 Gammaproteobacteria bacterium
ACAATCACGCCCGCAGGCTCAAGACCCTGCGGGGACTCACACCCTACGAATACGTCAACAAAATCCGGACGCAAGAACCACAACGATTCAAACTCGATCCGTACCAGCACATTCCGGGACTAAACAATTACGCTTACGCGCAGCGTTAATCCGCAGGGCGCTGACCCGGTACCAGGGACATCCACGTTATGAAAAAGCTCGTATTGATAACGCTTGCCAGCCTGTGGCTGTTTCCCGCGCAGACACGCGCGGCGGATGCGCAGGCGGGGCAGGAAAAATCCGCGCCCTGCGCCGCCTGCCACGGCGTTGACGGCAACAGCGTCAATCCCCAATGGCCCAAGCTCGCGGGGCAGCATCCCGAGTATATTTACAAACAGTTGCAGGACTTCAAGAGCAAGGCGCGGGCTAATGCGATCATGAACGCGCAGGCGGCCGACTTGAGCGCGCAAGACATGCGCGATCTGGCGGCTTATTTCGCGAAGCAAACCACCACTCCCGCCGCGGCCCAGAGCGACAAGTTGAAGGTCGGACAAGAGATTTACCGCGCCGGGGTGGCCGCGCGTGATGTGCCGGCGTGTATGGCGTGTCACGATCCGGGCGGGGCAGGCAATGCGGCGGCGGTGTTCCCTAAGCTTTCTTATCAGCACGCGCAATATGTCGCAGCACAGCTGCGTGCCTATCACGCGGGAGAACGCGCCAACGATCCCGCCGGGATGATGCGGGACATCGCCGGCCGCATGACTGTTGCGGAAATTGACGCGGTGGCGCAATACATCGCTGGGTTGCACCGCGTCCGGGCTGTCCCGCGCTATTGACTCGCGCATATCAGCCCGGCTTCTACCGCGCTTGGAGTGGCACCTTTGGCAGCGTGCGGAGTACGACCTGCTGTGCGTATGAAGCGCGTAGTTAGTTTTGGAATCCCTAATGATCAAGCGTCCGCGGCAGGACTGCTCGTCAGGTAGCCACTAACCTTTCTAGGAGCATTGTTATGAGAAAAATCGTTCTGGCTCTGCTGTGTGCGTTTGCCCTTAACGCGCAGGCGGCGCCGACCTTTTCCGAGGGTGAGGAGTACGATCGCATCTTGCCACCGGCGCCTACCAGTGTGCCCCCCGACAAGGTCGAAGTCGCCGAAGTGTTCTGGTACGGCTGCCCGCACTGTTACGATTTCGAGCCTTATCTCGAAAAATGGGAGCAGTCAAAACCTGAAGCTGTCGAACTGGTGCGCCTGCCGGCGACACTGAATCCAAGCTGGCTCGGACATGCACGCGCCTACTATGCACTGGAAATCATGGGTGAGGTACCACGGGTACATAAGGCCTTTTTCCAGGCGATCCACGAGCAAGGCAGATTGCTCACGGACTTAGACTCGATAACCCGATTTCTGGCTCAGCAAGGTGTGGACGAGGCTGCGTTCCGAAAAGCGTATAACTCGCGGGAGGCCAAAACCCGCCTGCAGCGCGCCGACGAATTGCAACGCAGTTACATGATCACGGGCGTCCCGTCGGTCATCGTAGACGGTCAGTACCTAACTTCAGCCAGTCAGGCCGGCAGCTACGAGAACATGCTGGCCGTCATCGATCATCTGGTAGCCATGGAGGCTGGCGCGGGCGGCGAATAAAGATCGCGCGTGTGGTGTACGGAACGGCCACACGACGCGGAATGAAAGGTTGCGCGGTGCGGTGGCAATTCGCGGCGACGGCCTGTATCTTAAACGTGACCGGCGGCGCCTAACGACCGACAACTCAAGCGGTCAACTGGCGCACCGGCAGCTTATAATCAACGCATGCAAACCGGCCCTCACGCATTGGACGCCACCCGCGACACAGCCGGTTCCACGTTGCGTCTGCTGAGTTATAACATCCAGCTCGGCATTGCCTACACCCGTTATCACCACTACCTCACGCGCAGTTGGCGGCATGTGCTGCCTTTTCATGGACGTCAGGGTAATCTGGACAGCATCGCGCGCTTTATCGACGATTTCGACATCGTGGCGTTGCAGGAGGCCGATGCCGGCAGTATGCGCAGCGACTACGTCAACCAGGTTGAATACCTGGCGCACAGCGCCGGGTTCGACAACTGGTACATTCAAACCAACCGCGATCTGGGTAACATCGCCAAGCATAGTCTGGGTTTGTTGAGCCGGCCGCGACCGAGCGAAGTCGCGGGCTATCGACTGCCCGGTCGCATTCCTGGTCGCGGTGTTATGCTGGCCCGGTATGCGTGTGGAGACAGTTCCCTGCTGGTCGGCATCGCGCATCTGTCGCTGGGTATCCGCGCGCGTCGCCTGCAACTGGCCTATCTCGCCCGCCAGGTAAGCCTGCACGAGCACGTTATTTTAATGGGCGATTTTAACTGCCGGATCGATAGCGGTGAATTTCAGGCGTTGCTGAACGACACGCACCTGTGCTCGCCGGAACGCGAACTGAACACCTTTCCAAGCTGGCTGCCCAAGCGCGGTCTGGATCATATTCTGGTCACACCCGAGCTTGTCATCGAGCACACGCATGTTTACGCCCTGGCCTATTCGGATCATTTGCCCATCGCGTTGGAAATTCGCCTGCCCGAGCAATTAACGCTCGATGTCGGCAGCCCGCGTCGATCATTCGAGATGGTCGCCCGGCACGTCTGATCCTGGGCGCGCAACCGCGCCGGCGCTCAGCTCTCCGCACGCTGCCGCTTAAGAAACAGGATCGCGGCCGCAGGCACATGTACGGACCCGAACCCTGCACCGAACGCGATCAGCCACTGCGTGCCCTGCCCATTCGTATTAGTCGTCGCCATCGCCACACCGAAAGCCACCCCGACGACCAGCAGGATCAGCCGCGAGATTAGCGTGTGCCAGGTATTTGTCGTGTGAAACGGCAGCCGCCAGTGCGCATAAACCGCCGCGCCGAGCAGCAAGGCAGTTAGCGCCAGATGGTAGAATATCGTCATTGCTAAAATTGCAAAGTGAGATTTGACGCGTGTAAGGACGCAAGCTAGGTTCCGGGCACATTTTAGCAAGTCACACCGGGATCGATTCATAGTGAATGTACCGGCCCTGGCGTCAATGATGCGGTTAGAAACTTGCTTAGGTTTCTTGCAAATCTTTCGATAAACTTCCTTCGAATACAGGAGCAAAACATGGCGGGCGCCAGCGAAAGTTATCACGAGCCAGTTGAATCATTATCCGAATCCACCCGCGACATGCACCGCGCGCTCGTGTCGCTGCAGGAAGAACTCGAAGCGGTGGACTGGTACCGTCAGCGCGCGGACGCGGCTTCCGACAAGCATCTGCGAAATATTCTGCTGCACAACATGCGCGAAGAGATGGAGCACGCCTGCATGGTGCTGGAGTGGCTGCGCCGTAACAACGACGATCTCGACGAACAGCTCAAAACCTATCTCTTCAGCAAGGGCCCCATCACAGAGGTCGAGGACGAGGCCATGTACGGCGGTGACGCCACGCCCGAAATGTCCACCGCCCGGCCCGCCGCTGAATCCACGCCGACCATGCGTCTCACGGTCGGCAGCCTGAAAGGAATGTGATCGTGCGTTATCTCAACCGCGAGTCGAACCCCTTGCCCGCGCAGGTCTGGAATGAAATCGATAACGCCGCGGTGCAGGCCATGCGCGAAGTACTCAGCGCCCGCCGCTTCATGGATCTGGAAGGCCCATACGGCGTGGGCATGACCTCGCTGGAAGTGGGCGCGGACGACTTCTGCCGGGAGCCCGCCGATGACGAGGCCGCCGCGGTGCTGAGCCGCGCCATCTCGGTGCCGATGCTGCGCAAGAACTTCAAACTCAGCATTCGGCAGGTCGAGGCGCATCTGCACATGGGGCAGCGCTTCGAATCCAGCCCCATCGAAGACGCGGCCGAGGCCGTCGCGCGCCGCGAGGAAGACTTCATCTATAACGGTTCGCCCAGCTTCGGCGTGGAGGGTCTGTTAACCGCCAGGGGTCGCAACG
>JACCYU010000185.1 GCA_013696315.1 Gammaproteobacteria bacterium
GAACTGTCCATGGGATCCCCTCCCTGACCATCAGCATGGCGCCCGCCGTGAATCCAGTCGGTGAACCATTACCCTCGCGCTTGTGAAATATTAACCGCCCCGGCACACTTCACTCCCGGTTCATGACGACGCGACCAGCCACTCCGTTGGCGGCACACGCGGTGCCTTTAGTCTTGATGGCATGTGTCATCGTTCGTCGAACTCGAGCGCATGCGGCTTGATCGTTGGCAGCACTGCCATCCAGCAGCGTGCCCGTACCTGCGCCGGTGAAGTCTTAACCTTCCCGCAGATTTCCTATCCGTGGCTTGATAGAAGTCCTGGATGGACTTATTCAGAGCTTCCCTGGGTGAACTGAATCGGTGAACGATTATCCGGGATCGTGTAAGAAACGGTTAGCCACGGTTGCCGCACAAGAGGGTAGGCATCACTGGCGTCGCTAGCTTTCTACTGTTCCCTAAAGGCGCGGGCGAAGCTATCCTGGATCGGTGCGATGAGGTAGCCCCACAAGGTACGGCTGCCGGTCAAGATTAAGCCCTCGACCGGCATGCCGGGGTAGAGCTGGATCTTTTCTTGTAGCTGCGTCAGCTGTTTGGAATCGATCTCGATGAGCGCCTTATAGTAGGCTAGGCCTGTCTGCTCCTCGACAAAGGTGTCAGCCGACACATAGGTCACTTGGCCGTCAAGCACCGGGACCTGGCGCTGCTTAAAAGGCGGTTAAGCGCACTTGGGCAGGTAAGCCCGCCTCCACCACGTCGATGTCCAAGGGACTCGCTTGCACCGCTAACACCAGGTCATTGGTTTGCGCGCTATCGTCAGGTGCTTTCATCATATTGGTCCGTGCTGTTATGGGTTGCGCTATCGCGGTCGTCGGAGCTGCCGTGGTCTTTGCTGCTGCCTCTTTTGCCCCTCTATGTCGCCACCCGATCATGGTGCTGAATCAGTGAAGGTCGAGCTGGTCGAAGCCGGTGGCGCTGTTGATTACCGGTGACGGGTGCGATGGACCCTATTGCGAACAGGCCGATCAAGAATAGTGATGCGGACCTGCAACCATGCGGAAATAGTTTTGGTGTCATAGTGTAATCTCCTAATTGGTCGATATGGAAGACGATGAACGCTCCGGCAGCGCCGCGCGACGATCGTGGCTCTTGCAATCCTGAATCGAGCGATACCTGGTGTCTGGCACATCTCCCGCGCCGCAACGCTCGGCCCTTGACTTGCACCGAGAGTATTGCGCTCTAACCTGCCGTGGATCGGTGAGGAAGTGCCGCGGAATCTGTGGAAAATTACCAGGGCGCGGGCGCGCTTTCTTCGCGGGCGACGACCCCCCGTCAGCGCGAGCGAGACGCTTCCCGCTCCGCTAGCCGGCTTGCACCGATCGACATATGCGTCGACAATCGCGACGCAGTTCGACCGATGGCGTGCCTAGCCCGAGGCTGCCGCATGAATAGCGACGTTTCAACACCTGCCGGACCGTCACCCGAGGATATTCAACTCATCGCCGGATGTGGCGCGATTCGCACCTATCCGCGACGGGCCGTGATCGTGACCGAGGGCGGCGAAACAGACTGTCTCTACGTGATCATCGAGGGGCGGGTGAAAATCTACGCCAGCGACGACAACGGCAAGGAGATCGTCTTGAACATTCAGGGGCGCGGCGAGTATTTCGGCGAACTGGCGCTGCTCGACGCGGGCCGGCGGTCCGCATCCGTCATTACCCTGGAACCCGTCAGACTGTCCTGCGTTTCACGCGCGGCCTTTAGCGAATGCATCCAGCAGAATCCGACCTTGGCTTTCAGACTCATTCGCGATTTAACGCAGCGGGTGCGCGCCCTCACTGAACTGGTCAAGAACCTCGCATTAAACGATGTTTATGGCCGCGTGGCGCGCACCTTGACGAATCTTGCCGAGGAGCGGGAGGGCCGGCTGACAATTGCGGAGCGGTTTACGCATCAGGATATCGCCAGCATGGTAGGGGCATCGCGCGAGATGGTAAGCCACATCATGAAAGACCTGACGACCGGCGGATACGTCGAAATCAAGGACCGCAAGATCACCATCGCCCGGCGGCTGCCGCGCGCCTGGTAGACGCGGTGGCGTTGAACGCGTGTGCCAGCACTTCCCACTATACGAGCGCCGCCAGACATGCACGATCCAAGCCTTAAGCTGTTGCAGGATATGCCGGTATTTGGCGGCGTCCGCGAAGACACATTGACCTTTCTGCTGAGGCTTGCGCCCGTTATTCCCGTCTGCGCGGGCGATTATTTTTTCCGCGAGGGCGACACCGCGCGCTCCATGTTCGTGCTGGAGAAAGGCAAAATCGCTGTCTTCAAAGCCTGGGAAAACCGCAGCATTGGCTTAGGCCATTTGCATCAAGGTGACTGCTTTGGCGAGATGGCGCTGATCGATCTTTTTCCACGCAGCGCCTCCGTGCGGGCGGATGAAGACTGTCTCGCGATCGAACTGTCATCGGCCACGCTGTTCGAGGTCTATAACCGGGATCTGGCGCAGTTCACCCTGATGCAGATGAATATCGCCAGAGAGCTCAGCCGTAGACTTCGAGGGGCCGACGAACGCCTGTTCCGGGCGCTCGCGCAGACCGAAAAGATGGAACAAGACCTGTCGATTTCGATTTAGAGAATCTCTGAAGTACGACCTGTGATCAGGGACGCTTTAATCCACCTTAAGAATCGTAGGCGAGCATCGGCGCGAGCCAGCGTTCGGCTTCTTTCAGCTTCATGCCCTTGCGTCTGGCGTAGTCTTGCGCCTGATCTTTCTGGATCTTGCCGGTGCCGAAATAACGCGCCTCCGGATGCGAAAAGTACCAGCCGGAGACGGCCGCGGTCGGGGTCATCGCGTAGCTCTCGGTGAGCGTCAGGCCGATGTTCTCGTCAGGCTTGAGCAACTCCCATAAGGTTCCTTTCTCGGTGTGCTCCGGACACGCGGGATAGCCGGGCGCGGGCCGAATTCCCTGATACTTTTCCTTGATCAATTCATCGTTGCCCAAATCCTCATCGGCCGCGTAGCCCCAAAACTCCTTGCGCACCCGCTCGTGCATGCGTTCGGCCAGCGCCTCGGCCAGACGATCGGCCAGCGCCTTGAGCATAATGGACGAGTAATCGTCATGGTCTTTTTCGAAGCGTTCGATGTGTTCCTCGATACCGTGACCGGAGGTGACCGCAAACGCGCCCATATAATCCTTGACACCTGTATCCTTCGGCGCGACGAAATCCGCCAGACACGAACTGGGTTTGCCGCTGCTCTTCTCCATCTGCTGACGCAGATGGTGCAGTGTGGCGAGCTTCGTTTCGCGATCTTCGTCGGTGTAAAGCTCAATGTCGTCGTCGTTGACGGTATTCGCCGGAAAGAAGCCGATCACGGCTTTCGCGGTCAGCCATTTTTCCTCGACGATCTTTTTAAGCATCGCTTGCGCATCGTCGAACAACTTGCGCGCTTCCTTGCCCACGACCTCGTCATCGAGAATCTTCGGATACCGGCCCGCCATCTCCCAGGCCGTGAAAAACGGCGTCCAGTCGATGCGCTCCACCAGTTCGTCCAGCGGATAGTCGTCGAAGGTTTTGACGCCTAAAAATTCAGGCTCGACCGGCTCGCGTTCCGACCAGTCGGTTTGCAGTTTGTTGGCGCGCGCCTTGTCTAATTTGAGATACTTGCGGTTGGATTTCTGGCCCGCGCGCTGCTCGCGAATCTTGGCGTATTCCTCGCGGATGCCAGCCGCGTACTGGTCCTTGTTGGCGGCGCTGATGAGCTTGCTGACCACGCCCACGGCGCGCGAGGCGTCCCCCACGTGCACCACGGGATGCTCGTAATTCGGCTCGATCTTGACCGCCGTATGCAGTCTCGAAGTGGTCGCCCCGCCGATCAAGAGCGGCAGCTCCAGCTTGAGGCGTTTCATCTCCTTGGCCACGTGCACCATCTCGTCAAGCGAAGGCGTGATCAGGCCCGACAGACCGACGATGTTGCATTGTTCCTTTTTGGCGGTATCGAGAATCTTGTCGCAGGGCGTCATCACGCCCAGATCGATGACCTCAAAGCCGTTACACTGCAACACCACACCGACGATGTTCTTGCCGATGTCGTGCACGTCGCCCTTGACCGTGGCCATCACGATCTTGCCCTTGGGCTGAGTTTTCGCGTCCTTCTCCGCTTCCATGTAAGGCAGCAGGTAGGCCACGGCCTTTTTCATCACTCTGGCGCTCTTCACCACCTGCGGCAGAAACATCTTGCCGGCGCCGAACAGATCGCCCACCACGTTCATGCCGTCCATCAGCGGGCCTTCGATGACATGCAGCGGCCTTTCTGCCTGCTTGCGCGCTTCTTCCGTATCGTCCTCGACATAATCCGCGATGCCCTTGACCAGCGCATGCTCCAGGCGCTTGTTTACCGGCCATTCGCGCCACTCGAGGTTTGCCTTCTGTTTTTCGCCGCCGCCTTCCTTGTATTTTTCCGCGATATCGAGCAGCTTTTCGGTCGCTTCGTCACTGCGGTTCAGTACCACGTCTTCGCAGATGTCGCGCAATTCCTTCGGGATGTCTTCGTAAATCGCGAGCTGCCCGGCGTTGACGATGCCCATGGTCATGCCGGCCTTGATGGCGTGGTAAAGAAACACCGCGTGGATCGCTTCGCGCACCGAATTGTTGCCGCGAAACGAGAACGACACGTTGGACACGCCGCCCGAGATCATCGCGTGCGGCAAGGTCTCTTTTATCTTGCGCGTCGCCTCGATGAAAGCCACGCCGTAAGGATTGTGTTCCTCGATACCGGTGGCGATGGCGAAGATATTGGGGTCGAAAATTATATCCTCGGCGGGAAAACCGATCTTCTCGGTCAGGAGCTTGTACGCGCGGGTGCAGATCGCCACTTTGCGTTCCACCGTATCCGCCTGGCCTTTCTCGTCGAAAGCCATCACGATTACCGCCGCGCCGTAACGGCGCACCAGCCGTGCCTGCTCGATGAACTTGTCCTCGCCTTCCTTCATCGAAATCGAGTTCACCACGCCCTTACCCTGAATGCATTTCAGGCCGGCTTCGATGACTTCCCACTTGGACGAGTCGATCATCACCGGCACGCGCGAAATGTCAGGTTCGGCGGCGACCAGGTTCAGAAACTTCACCATCACTTCGGCGGATTCCAGCAGACCCTCGTCCATGTTGACATCGATGATCTGCGCGCCGTTTTCCACTTGTTGCAGGGCAACTTCCAGCGCGGTCTCGTATTCTTCTTCCTTGATCAGCTTAAGAAAACGCTTGGAGCCGGTGACGTTGGTGCGCTCGCCGACGTTGACGAAAAGTGAGTCTTCGCCGATGTTGCAGGGCTCCAGCCCCGACAGGCGGCACTTAGGTTCGATGTCGGGAAGCTTGCGCGGTGGATACTTCTCCACCGCCGCCGCGATGGCCTCGATGTGCTCCGGCGTGGTCCCGCAGCAGCCACCGACGATGTTGATAAAGCCGCTTTCCGCCCACTCGCTCAGGTGTTCGGCCATGTCCTCCGGCGTTTCTTCGTATTCGCCCATCTCGTTGGGCAGCCCGGCGTTGGGGTGCGCGGACACATGGCAATCGGCGATGCCGGACAATTCCTCTATGTACTGACGCAATTCCTTGGCGCCCAGCGCGCAGTTGAGTCCGATGGAGATCGGCTCGGCGTGGCGCACGGAGTTCCAGAACGCCTCGGTGACCTGGCCGGTCAGGGTCCGGCCCGAGGCGTCGGTGATGGTGCCGGAGAGCATCACCGGCAATTTTGTATCGTTGTCGTCGAAATACTTCAGCACCGCGAAGATCGCGGCCTTGGCGTTCAGGGTGTCGAAGATGGTCTCGATGAGGATAATGTCGGCGCCGCCTTCCACCAGGCCGGATGTCGATTCGTAATACGCCTCCACCAAAGAATCGAAGCTGACGTTGCGATAACCCGGATCGTTGACATCAGGCGAGATGGACGCGGTGCGGTTGGTCGGGCCCAGCACGCCGGCGACGAAGCGCGGCTTGTCTGGGTCTTGTTCGCTGAATTCGTCGGCCACCGAACGCGCAATCTGGGCCGCCGCCACGTTGATCTCGCGCGACAAATCCTCCATGTGGTAATCGGCCATTGCCACACGCGTGGAATTGAAGGTGTTGGTCTCGACCAGGTCCGCGCCCGCCTCGAAGTTTTTCGCGTGGATTTCACGGATGATTTGGGGCTGCGTCAGCGACAGCAGATCGTTGTTACCCTTAAGATCCGATTTCCAGTCGGCGAACCGTTCGCCGCGATAGTCATCCTCATCCAGTTTGTAGCTCTGGATCATGGTGCCCATGGCGCTGTCCAGAATGAGAATTCGCTTGCTTAAAAGCTCGCGCAGCAACGTGTGCTTGTCCGTGTCTGACATGATTGAATCCTGTAAACTTGAAACCCGCGATCGAGCGGTGAACGCGGGCCGGCAAACAGCCTGGGAGGCCGCCCGCACGCGTGAGGGTGTCTTAAAACGGGTTATGTTATCACACCGGCGCGCACCCCGGCGCGGCGGTTACGAGTCACCAGTTGAGCGTTTGAGCGCCTATGTCGCAATCTCTGCCGCTGCTTTTTTACGTGACGCCGCCGGAACCCTGCGCCTACCTGCCGGCACGTGAGGCCGTGAATGTGTTTGCCGACCCGCGCGCCCGCATGAACTCAATGCTTTACGGGCGGCTGGTGGACAAGGGGTTCCGGCGCAGCGGCTCGCATCTATACCGGCCACAGTGCCCGGGTTGCGGGGCGTGCGTCCCAACCCGCATTCCGGTCGCGCGCTTTGCACCCAGCCGCAGCCAGCGTCGCAACCGCCGCCGCAATGAGGACCTGACGGTGAACGTTCTGCCGCAGGCTTACCGGTCCGAGCATTTCGCGTTGTATCGCAGTTACCAGCGGATGCGGCACACCGGCGGCGAGATGGATAACCCCACACCACAGTCGTATTTCGATTTTTTGAGCTGCGCCTGGGCGGAAACCCTGTTCGTGGAGTTTCGCCTTGACGGCGCGTTGGTCGGCGTGGCGGTCTGCGACCCGCTGCAAGAGGGCTTATCCGCCGTATACACGTACTTCGACCCGGCACAGGCGAAACGCGGTCTGGGCACGCACGCGATTCTGTGGCAGATCGAGGAGGCGCACCGCCGCGGGCTGTCTTACGTTTACCTCGGTTACTGGATCGCCGGTAACCGCAAGATGAGCTATAAGACGCGCTTTCGCCCGATCGAAGGCCTTATCGACGGTAAATGGCGTATGTTAGTCCCGGCGAGCGGCGCGATTAAGTAATCCCGCGCGCCAGGGCGCCGAGGCGCAAAGTAGTAACTGCTTCATTCTCTTTGCGACTTTGCGCGAGAACTCACTTCAGCATCATCCTGACCTGCTCGTGCAGCGCCGGTGTGCTGGCCGCCAGCGCGGTGGTCGTGGCAAGTCCGGGCGGCTTGCCGGTGAGGTCGGTAAAACGTCCACCCGCTTCCTCGACGATCACCGACAGGGCGGCGATATCCAGAATATTCACGTCCGATTCGATGACGATATCGAGTTGCCCCGCCGCCAGCATGTGGTAATGGAGATAGTCCCCGTAGCCCCGCGTGCGGTTGACCCGCGCAATGAGTTCGGCAAGCCTCGTCCATTGCGGCGCGGCGCCCAGCGTTTTGATGTTGCCGAAACTTAAAGTGGAGCGGGCCATGTCGGTGATTTCGCTGACCCGGATCGGCTGGTCGTTCAGATAAGCGCCGGCGCCACGCTCGGCCCACGCCAGTTCGCCCGCGATCGGCGCGTTGGAAACCCCCAGCAGCAGGCGGTCCTGGTGCATCAGGGCAATCTGGGTGGAGAAAAACGGCGACCCCCGCACAAAACTCTTGGTGCCATCGATGGGATCGATCAGCCACACGTACTCAGCGTCAGCACGCGTCCGACCGGTTTCTTCGCCGTAGAAGCCGTGCTCGGGAAACGCTTCCGTAATCAGGCCCTTGATGATTTCCTCGGCCTCAACGTCGGCGACCGTCACGGGGCTCTGGTCCGCCTTTAGCTTAACTTCGAAGTTGCCACGATAGTAGCGTTCGATGACGGCCTGCGCGGCTTTCGCGGCCATGATAGCCGTGCGCGCGAACGGACTCATGGGGCGCCGGCCCCGCGAACGGGTTTACACATGTATTGACATGAACACACTCCAGTCGGTGCGGCCGCTCTGCTCAGCCATGTGTCGAATCGTCCGACGAAAAACGCGCCCGATGCTCGTCCAGCAGCCGGCGCAAACGCGGCCAGTCGAACGCCGCGCCTGGATCCGTCTTGCGGCCCGGCGTGATGTCCGCGTGGCCCACCACACGATCCGTCGACAACGCCGGATACGCCTGGACCAGCGCACGGACAAGCGATGCGAGCTGCGCGTATTGCACGGCTTCATACTCCACATCGTCCGTGCCTTCCAGTTCAATGCCGATGGAAAAATCGTTGCAGCGCGCGCGCCCGCAATAAGTGGACGCCCCGGCATGCCAGGCGCGGCGATGGAAAGGCACATATTGTACGACTTCGCCCTCGCGGCGGATCAGCACGTGCGCGGACACCTTCAAGTGACATATGTCCGCGAAGTACGGATGCGCATCTGGCGCCAGCAGGTTGGTAAACAGCGCGTCAATCCACGGACCGCCAAACTCGCCGGGCGGCAGGCTGATGCCATGCACCACGATCAACTCCGCGACTGAGCCCGATGGGCGAGCGTCGGCATTTGGCGAGGCCACATATCGCGCGAGATCCAGCAAACCGTTGCCAGGGTTCACACGCATAGTCGAGTCAAACGGGAGATATCGGCGAATGTGGGTTGAGTGTTCGCGCCGCGTCAGGCGCCTCGCGCACACCTTTCCCGACACATCTCCAGCGGTTGCGGTACGGATATCGCGTAACCTTGCGCATGATCCACCGCCAGACGTCTGAGTTCGCTCAATATGGCGTTGCTGGGAGGGCATGCGATCCCCGATCCCGCCAGCAGCCCAGCGGGCGATTTCCTCCGCTACACGCCTTACGTCTCTATGCGAATCACCACAAAGTCAAACGCATGGAATGTTGCCGCCCCGCAGGATTTCCTTGGACTGTACACGATGGGCAGGACAAACCAAAGCAGAATCAACCAGCCAAAAAAAGCCCCACCAAAGGCGGGGCTTGAATTTATAGAATTGCGGACACGGATGGACTACATCATTCCGCCCATGCCACCCATGCCACCCATGCCACCCATGTCGCCCATGCCGGGATGTCCACCCGCGGCAGGCTCGTCTTCCTTGGGCAGTTCCGCCACCATGGCTTCGGTGGTGACCATCAGCCCGGCGATCGAGGCCGCGTTCTGCAACGCCGTGCGCGCCACCTTGGTCGGGTCCAGAATACCCATCTTGATCATGTCCCCGAACTCACCAGTCGCTGCGTTGTAGCCATAGTTGCCTTCGCCGGCATCGACCTTGGCGAGAATGACCGAGGCTTCGGCACCAGCGTTCTGCACGATCTGGCGCAGCGGTTCTTCCATAGCGCGCAGGGCGATGCGAATGCCGACGTTCTGATCCTCGTTGGCGCCTTTCAGCTTCCTGAGATTGGCTCGCACCCGCAACAGCGCGACGCCGCCACCTGGCACCACGCCTTCCTCAACTGCCGCACGCGTGGCGTGTAGGGCGTCCTCGACTCGGGCCTTCTTCTCCTTCATCTCGACCTCGGTTGCCGCACCCACGCGGATGACCGCGACGCCGCCGGACAGTTTGGCCATGCGTTCCTGTAATTTTTCCTTGTCGTAATCCGAGCTGGTTTCCTCGATCTGCGCCTTGATCTGTTCGATGCGCGACTTGATCTCCTTGCTCGTACCGGCGCCGTCGATGACGGTCGTGTTTTCCTTGCCCACCGACACTTTCTTGGCGGAGCCAAGATCTTCGAGAGTCGCCTTCTCCAGCGACAAACCCACCTCCTCGGAGATCACCGTGCCGCCGGTGAGAATGGCAATGTCCTGTAGCATGGCCTTGCGGCGATCGCCGAAGCCCGGCGCCTTGACCGCGGCCACTTT
>JACCYU010000186.1 GCA_013696315.1 Gammaproteobacteria bacterium
TTTCACCGACCCCTATCACACGGAGCGAGGCGTAAAGAACTCCGAGGCTGAATTTATACCGCCCGCAGTGACACTGACCTATCCGACTGTGAAAGAGCCTGTCCAGTATGTGCCCGCCGAATAATCAACGATACAAATGGACTTCTTAGATTACTCACTCCTGTAGTAACTTTAGCCCCGGGTGACAAGTCGGCCGGGGCTTTATCTTATGAGGAAGACAGCTGGCCGATTTCATCAAGTGCTACAACCCTCGCAACCGGCATCAACGCAAACCGATCTGGGATGCCGGGACGAACCCGGAGGGCCGCTGGCGCAGGTTTACCTACGAGGAATTAGTCGCCCGTGACAAGACCAGCCTCGATGTTTTCTGGCTCAAGGACAAAGAGCCTCACCGACCTCGATAATCTGCCCGAGCCGGATGAGCTGCCCGAGGAGATCATCGAGAATCTTGAGGCGGGGCTTAACAGCTTCCGCGCGGTGCTGGCCGGACTGGAAAAGGTGCAATGAGCACAGCGCAAATCCGGGAGGCAGGTCAGCAACGCCTGGCGCGGATTGAGACGGAGGCTGAAGGCATTAACACGTGGAAGGCTTATCTGACAGATTATCAGCCGCGCGCGAAGCATGCCGATGACGCCTGCGTCTGGCTCACCTGCACTCTGGCGCTGGAAGCTGTCAACGCCGGCAATTTCGGTATCGGGTGCATCCTGGTCGATGGCTCCGACCGTGTCGTCGTACAGGGGCACAACGAGGTCTTCAATCCGTATTTTCGCAGCGACCGGCACGCGGAGATGGTCGTCATGGATGATTTTGAAGATGCTCATCCAGAACTGGGAAAGCTCGATGGTTACGCGCTATATACATCGCTCGAACCTTGCCCCATGTGCCTGGTGCGTTTGAGCAGCAGCGGTGTGAAAAAGTATTGTTTGCCGCTAGCGATGCTGCCGGGGGCATGGCACATAAATTGAGTGACCTGCCGCCGTTCTGGATCGAATTGTCGCAAGGCAAAATGTTCTCTCAGGCAAAGTGTTCACCGGCCTTGCCGAGGCGGCCAGTCGGATCTTCCTGCTCAATCTGGAAGAATTAACCGCCAGAATTAAGGCGCGTTAAGCCGATCTTGAGTGTTTGGCCCCTGGCAGTTGCGCCTCACGGTGCAGCAGTGCATTGGACAGTCATGTCTGGAGGGACGCGCGGGCAGGTTTGCACGACAGCACCCGAACTATTCCAGGGCGTGGGATGAGCGATACAGTGCGGTGATGCAGCAACGTGGCTTCGTCGTCGCCGTGTCAATCCGACGACGGTGGCGAAGCGCCAGCTCAAGTTAGACTCTCATGTTCGCGATCACTTACACTTTGGGCTTATTTCCCCGCCTGTTAATTCCAGCGCAATGAGTACACCATGACGCCCTCCCCCTTTTCCCTTGCGTATCAGAGTTCGCTATGACGAAAAAGCCTGCCCTGCTGGCGTTGCAAGACGGCAGCCTTTTCCGCGGTCATTCCATCGGCGCGGATGGCATGGCGGTGGGCGAGGTCGTGTTCAACACCGCCATGTCCGGTTATCAGGAAATCCTCACTGACCCGTCCTACGCCAAACAGATCGTCACGCTCACCTATCCCCATATCGGCAATGTCGGCGCGAACGCGCAGGACGAAGAATCGGCGCGCGCGTATGCCCGCGGGCTGGTGGTGCGCGATGTGCCGGGGCGTCTGAGCAACTGGCGCAGTGAGGAGAATCTGTCGGAATATCTGGCACGCAAAGACGTGGTGGGGCTGGCGGGTATCGACACCCGGCGTCTGACGCGCCTGTTGCGCGAGCAGGGTGCACAGAGCGGCTGCGTCATGGCCGGTGATGTAGACGCGGAGGCCGCGGTCGCGGCCGCGCGCGAATTTCCCGGAATACAGGGCATGGATGTCGTCGAAGAGGTCAGCACGGACAAGCCTTACGAATGGGCCGAAGGCGCGTGGGTGCTGGAAGCGACGGACTTCGCGCAGCGCAAGGCGCGTGAGCCGGAATTTCACGTGGTGGCTTACGATTATGGTGTCAAACGCAATATCCTTCGGATACTGACCGATCACGGCTGCCGCATCACCGTGGTGCCGGCGCAGATGCCAGCCGCTGAGGTGCTGGAGATGAAACCGGACGGCGTGTTTCTCTCCAATGGCCCCGGCGATCCGGAACCTTGCGAATACGCAATCGAAGCCATCCGCATAGTCGTTGACGCCGGCATGCCGACTTTCGGAATCTGCTTGGGCCATCAGTTGCTGGGTCTGGCCTGCGGCGGGCGTACCAAGAAGATGAAGTTCGGTCATCATGGCGCCAATCATCCCGTGCTGGATCTCAAGAGTGGGCGCGTGATGATCAGCAGCCAGAACCACGGTTTCGAGGTCAGCGAGGACAGCCTGCCCGACAACGTTACGGTTACGCACCGCTCCTTGTTCGACCATACCAATCAGGGCATCGAATACAATGACAAACCCGCGTTCGGCTTCCAGGGCCACCCGGAGGCGAGTCCCGGCCCGCAGGACGTGCGCCCGCTGTTCGAACATTTTATAGAGCTAATGCGGGACTCGGGACTCGGGACTCGGGACGCGGAAAAGAGCAAGTGAGCGTCTCACATTTCCGCGAGCAGCTTGCCATGGTGCTCGCCAAAACAACCTATCAATTGACGTCGCATTTCCCCCGCGAGGAGAGATACGGCTTGATTTCTCAGTTGCAGCGATCGGCCGTTCGGAAAAATGCTGCTGCGGCTGCACCAAGCACTCATTCAGCTCCACCAAGCACTCATTCATAAGCTTCAGCCCTCCCGAGTCCCGAGTCCCGATAATTGACATGCCTAAACGCACCGATATAAAGAGTATTCTCATCATAGGCGCCGGGCCTATCGTCATCGGCCAGGCCTGCGAGTTCGACTATTCCGGAGCACAGGCCTGCAAGGCGCTGTGCGAAGAGGGCTACCGTGTCATCCTGGTGAATTCCAACCCCGCCACTATCATGACCGACCCCGAGATGGCCGATGCCACGTACATCGAGCCGGTTGAGTGGGGTACCATGGCGAAGATCATCGAGCGCGAAAAGCCCGATGCGCTGCTGCCGACGATGGGCGGCCAGACCGCGCTCAACTGCGCACTCGATCTGGAGCGCGAGGGTGTGCTCGAGCGTTTCGGCGTGGAGATGATCGGTGCGAGCATTGACGCGATCGATATGGCCGAAGACCGGCATCGTTTCCGCACCGCCATGGACGAGATCGGTCTCGCCTCTGCGCGCTCGAACATTGCACGCAGTCTGCAGGAAGCGATGGATATCCAGGAAGACATTGGTTTTCCCACGATTATCCGGCCGTCATTCACGCTGGGCGGTTCGGGTGGCGGCGTGGCGTACAACCGCGAGGAGTTCGAGGAAATGGTCCGGCACGGGCTGGATCTGTCGCCGCGGCACGAGCTGCTGCTCGAAGAGTCGTTGCTGGGCTGGAAGGAATACGAAATGGAGGTGGTGCGTGACAATCACGACAACTGCATCATCGTGTGCTCGATCGAAAACTTCGACCCGATGGGCATACACAC
>JACCYU010000187.1 GCA_013696315.1 Gammaproteobacteria bacterium
CGCCTGGTTAAGGCAAGCTATTCGTCCGGGCGGCGAACATGTCGTGCCTGTGTTACGTGCTCAGCATTCCCGCAGTCACTATAAAATCGCAAATCTCGTTTAGCCCCTCGCCGGTCTTAAGATTGGAGAACACGAACGGGCGCGCGCCGCGCATTTTGCGTGCGTCGCGATCCATGACCTCCAGCGATGCATTTACATGCTCGGCCAGGTCGATCTTGTTGATCACAAGCAGGTCTGAGCGGGTGATGCCGGGCCCGCCCTTGCGCGGGATCTTGTCGCCGGCGGCCACGTCGATCACGTAAATCGTCAGATCGGCGAGCTCCGGGCTGAATGTGGCGCTCAAATTGTCGCCACCGCTTTCGATCATGACAAAATCGACTTGCGGAAACCGGCCGATCAGATCGTCGACCGCCACCTGATTGATCGACGCGTCCTCGCGTATAGCGGTGTGCGGGCAGCCGCCGGTCTCGACGCCGAAGATGCGCTCCGCGCCCAGCGCCCCGCTGCGGATCAGAAATTCCTGATCCTCTTTAGTGTAGATGTCGTTGGTGACCACCGCGATCTCGTAAGACCCGCGCATGCGTTTGCACACCGCGTCCACCAGCGCGGTCTTGCCGGAACCGACCGGGCCGCCGACGCCGATCCGCAGTACCTGGTCAACATCTTTCATGCATTTGTTCCTTATGTGATGTTCAGGATCGGAACAGGCGCGTGTACTGTGACTCGTGCGCACAACTGGCGATCGCGATCCCTGGCGCGGACGTACCGATGTCCGCATCCGCGCACGCCACTCCGGCCGCGATGACCGCGGGTATGTACTCGCTCAGACTGACCAGCAGTCGCTGGCCCGAGATTTGTCCGATTGGCGCGAGCCTGATGGCCGCGAGCACCTGATTTTCAAGCCAGCTCCATAAATAGCCAGCGAGCGCGTCGTCGCGCGGGATGTTCCAGCAGCGCGCCGCCAGCGCAAAGGCCGCGACGAAACTCGTGCGGGGCCGATTCGCGCAGCCGTTCACGGCATCCGGTAACAGCGTGCGCAGCACGCGCAGCAAGGCCTGCCCGCGATGGTGTTCCTCAGCGCGCAATTCCGCGGTCTCGCGGCAGGCGAATACAATCTGATCCAGGTCTCCCGCGGTGTCGGTGTCGGCCTCGTAAAGTCGCGCCAGCAGCGGTACATCGACATGACGCATTGTGGTGGTCATCTGGCCGCTCAGCCAATCGCCGGTCGAATCGCTGTCGGTTACCCAACGCGCTTCCACCGCCCACTCCATGCCTTGAGAATACGCGAACGACCCCGCCGGCAACGCGGCGCTGGACAGTTGCAGCAGTCGCAGCAGCGCGAGATCGATAGTCAATGCCTTAAGTCGTGTGCGCGCTCATCACGGCTTGCGCGCGACGCTGTGCCCGGGCCTCAATGCGGACGAACCGCGCGAGTGCGATTGGTAAGCGCCGAACTCGGGTTCAAAAGGCGCGGATTCCTGGGTCGGGTTCATGCCGAGTTTGCGCACCAGGTCGTCCAGCACGTGGTCGTGTTGATAGCGAATCCACACGCGACTGATCTGCAGGCCGACGTGGCGATTGCCGAGGTGGTAGCAGAGACGGGCGAGCGCCACCGGGTCGTCGATGCTGACCGTGGAAACCGGCTCCGCCGCGGCGCGTACCCGAATGCGGTCGCCTTCGCACGCGATCAGCAGATCGCCATCACGCAACACCGTGCCGTGTGGCAGAAACAGGGCCGCCTCATTGCCATCGTCCAGTTCCACCCGCGCGCGGCTGCGCTGTCGCTGGTCGAAGGTGAGCGTTACCGTCACGTCGTCAGGTTGGCCCTCGTTACTGACGTGCTGGGTGATCTTGAGCATGGATCAAAACAGGAAATAGCGCTGCGTCAAAGGCAACACCGAAGCGGGTTCGCAGGTGAGCAACTCGCCGTCGGCTCGTACCTCGTAGGTTTGCGCATCGACTTCGATATGCGGCAGGTAATCGTTGTGGATCATGTCGCGCTTGCTCAACGCGCGGCATCCGTGCACCACGCCGAGCATGCGCTTCAGTTGCAGACGCTCTGCCACCTTGCCATTGGCCGCCGCCCGCGACGCGAAGGTCATGCTGGTGGCAGAGCGCGCGCCGCCGCATGCGCCAAACATGGGCCGGAAATGCACGGGTTGCGGGGTCGGAATGGAAGCATTGGGGTCGCCCATGGTCGCGGCCGCGATCATACCACCCTTGAGAATCAGGCTGGGTTTGACGCCGAAAAACGGCGGTTTCCACAACACCAGATCGGCGAGCTTGCCAACCTCCACCGAGCCGACTTCATGGGTGATGCCGTGCGTGATCGCCGGATTGATGGTGTATTTCGCGATGTAACGCTTGATACGGAAATTGTCGTGATGCGCGGGATCGGGAGACAAACTGCCGCGCTGAACTTTCATCTTGTGCGCGGTCTGCCAGGTGCGGATGACGACCTCGCCCACGCGGCCCATGGCCTGCGAGTCCGAAGCGATCATCGAGAACGCGCCTAGGTCATGGAGAATATCTTCCGCGGCGATGGTTTCCCGGCGGATGCGCGATTCGGCGAAGGCCACGTCTTCAGCGATGCCCGGATCGAGGTGATGACACACCATTAGCATGTCCAGATGCTCATCGACCGTGTTCACAGTGTACGGCCGCGTCGGGTTGGTGCTGGAAGGCAACACGTTGACTTCGCCGCAGGCGCGAATGATATCCGGCGCGTGCCCGCCGCCGGCGCCTTCGGTGTGATAGGTATGGATGGTGCGGCCTTCGAAGGCGGCCAGCGTCTGCTCCACAAAGCCGGATTCGTTCAAGGTGTCCGTGTGGATCGCTACCTGGACGTCGTGCGCGTCGGCGACCTTCAGACAACAGTTGATTGCGGCGGGTGTGGTGCCCCAGTCTTCGTGCAGTTTCAGCCCCATCGCGCCGGCCTCGATCTGCTCGGTCAGACCGTCGGGCAGGCTCGCGTTTCCCTTGGCCAGAAATCCAAGATTCATGGGAAACGCCTCGGCCGCCTGCAGCATGCGTTGAATATTCCAGGCACCGGGCGTGCACGTAGTCGCGTTGGTGCCGGTGGTGGGACCCGTACCGCCGCCAAGCATGGTGGTGACGCCGGACATCAGCGCATCATCGATCTGCTGCGGACAGATGAAATGAACATGCGCGTCGATGCCGCCCGCGGTAAGGATCTGGCCCTCGCCGGCGATGGCCTCGCTGCCCGGCCCGATGACGATATCGACACCGGGTTGTACATCCGGATTGCCGGCCTTGCCGATGCCGGCGATGCGGCCGTGCCTGATGCCGATGTCCGCCTTGACGATGCCCCAGTAATCGACGATAAGCGCATTCGTGATCACTAGGTCCACGGCGTCACCGCTCGCTTGCTGGCTCTGGCCCATGCCGTCGCGAATGACCTTGCCGCCGCCGAACTTGACCTCTTCGCCGTAAACGGTCCGGTCCTCTTCGACTTCCAACCAGAGCTCCGTGTCGGCCAGTCGCACGCGGTCGCCGACCGTGGGGCCGTACATTTCGGCATAGGCTTGTCTGCCGATGCGCGCCATGACTACAGTGCCCCCATGACTTTGGCGTTGAACCCGTAAACCTCTCGCTTGCCGGCATAGGCCACCAGTTCTACCTCCCGTGACTGACCGGGCTCGAAGCGCACGGCGGTACCCGCCGCGATATTCAGGCGATAACCGCATGTGGGCTCGCGATCGAAATCCAGCGCGGGATTGGTCTCGAAGAAGTGATAATGCGAGCCGACCTGGATCGGCCGGTCGCCGGTATTGGCGACGTTCACGCGCAAGGTCGCGCGGCCGGCATTGATTTCGATATCGCCCGCCGCGGCACGGATTTCACCGGGAATCATGACCGCACCTCACAGGATGGGATCGTGCACGGTCACCAGCTTGGTGCCGTCGGGAAAGGTCGCTTCAACCTGTACGTCCGGCAGCATCTCCGGCACGCCTTCCATCACGTCGTCCGCGCTGAGCAGCGTCCGGCCACGCGCCATCAGCTCCGCGACACTGCGTCCGTCGCGCGCGCCTTCCATGATGGCGGCGCTGATAAAAGCCACCGCCTCCGGATAATTGAGCTTGACACCTCGCGCCTTCCGGCGCTCCGCCAGTAGCGCGGCGGTGAAGATCAGCAGCCTGTCTTTTTCGCGCGGCGACAAATCCATCTTTCGAAGCTCCTCTGTCGATCAATCGCTACGGTCATGATCTGGATTCACCGGTCAAAACCCGAGCCGACCAAACCCAATTCGATCAAACCACGAGCGCCGGAATCGCGCAACAGTCTATATATGAAGTTTGTGCGGGATTAGTCTGGATTGCTTCGTTCCAGCCGGTGCAAGAGACGCGCCGAGTCCGGTCAAGAAGACATTGATGTCGTCGCTATGCCACCCGCGGCTCAAGTCCTCGGCTCATCTCATGGGCGCATACCGGGTCGATTGTCCGAAGCCGGTGAAGGTGGCGTAGCTAGTGCCCCTGCACCAATACGTCGCGCTCGCAAGCGGCAATGTACTCGAACAGGGCGGAAGCGAAACTCTATGCGCCCTCACATCAGGCAGATGTCAGGCTCCACGCGGATTTCCCCGGATGAGGTAATACAGCAATTCTCTTAAGCTGAAGAACGAGTTACGTATACCCCCGGACCTGCGCAAGAGATCTCTACGAGACGCGCACATCCTGGGCATGTCCCGAACGCCAGGATGGTATGGAAGATGAATCGCTTGCGTATCGCCCTGCGAGCGGATCGACTCGGTAAATCAGGCATGAAACGCACCGCCCTTCGCTAACGGTCTCGAGTAACCACCAGCAGCGCACATTTAGCTATTCAGGAGGCAAATATGACTTACCCGCAAGTCCCTGTACAGCTGGCGCCGCGCAGCTTGCAGGCTGTGGGATCGGCGTGGGTGAGAGCTTGGAAAGATCCCACCCAACTGCCGGCCAGAATTTCCGAGATGGACGATAGCCGTGAGATCTTGCAGGGCGGGGCAGCGTTTAACCTTATCGTTATGCGCTTCGCAGACTGGCGGTTGACGGTAATTTGGCAAAATTTAGAGCCGCGTTGCAGGCGTTGCGTGCCGCATCAACCGGAGATTCGAATCAACGCCCGTCACGCATGGCTTTAGTTGCATCAGCGCCGTCATGAATTTCGATGCCTATCAAAACGAAGGTTTCTACGACGAGTTGCTGGGTGCCGACGGAAAACCGCGGCCCGAGGCCGAATTATTGATTCGACGGATCGAGGAGTTGCCGGTCGGAAGCCTTGCCGCACGCCAGAAAACTGCTGAGGCCGCCATGTTTCAGCTAGGGATCACCTTTAGCGTTTACGGCGCGGAAGAAGGCGCCGAGCGCATTATCCCGTTCGACCTTATTCCGAGAGTCATTCCAGCTGCGGAATGGGATCTCATCGAGCGCGGACTCAAGCAGCGCATCACGGCGCTGAATTTGTTCGTTGAAGACATCTATCACGCGCAAAAGATACTCAAGGACGGGCTGATCCCGGCGGAGCTTATTCGCTCCGCAGCGTCGTTTCGTGCGCCCTGCGTCGGGATCAATCCACCGCGTGGAGTCTGGTGCCACATCACCGGCAGCGATCTGGTGCGAGATGGCGAAGGCCGTCTCTACGTGCTGGAGGACAATCTACGCTGTCCCTCCGGCGTCTCCTACGTACTGGAGAACCGGCGCATACTCAAGCGTATCTTTCCCTCGGTCTTCGCGGCTATGCGGGTGCGGCCGGTGGATGACTATCCCGATCGTTTGCTGCGCATGCTGCAACACCTGGCGCCATCGGCGACCAACGATCCGACGGTCGTCGTGTTGACCCCCGGGATTTTCAATTCCGCCTATTTTGAGCACACTTTTCTGGCGCAGCAGATGGGAGTCGAGCTCGTCGAGGGACCCGACCTCACCGTCGCCGACGGCCATGTTCACATGCGCACCACGCGCGGCCTAAAACAGGTGGACGTAATCTATCGGCGCATTGATGACGATTTCCTGGATCCGCTCACGTTCCGCGCCGATTCCATGCTTGGCGTGCGCGGTCTGATGGACGTGTATCGCGCCGGCCGGGTGGCGCTCGCCAACGCTCCGGGCAACGGCATCGCCGACGACAAAGCCGTGTATGCCTACGTACCTAAAATTATCAAGTACTATCTGGATCAGGATCCCATTCTGCCCAATGTAACTACGTATCTGTGCAGCGACGACAAGGAGCGCGAACATGTCCTCGCCAATCTGGACAAACTGGTGGTGAAACCGGTCAATGAATCAGGCGGCTATGGGATGCTGGTTGGCCCGCATGCCAGCGCGGTTCAGCGGGAGCAGTTCGTACGGCTGATCCGGGCCGCGCCGCGCAACTACATCGCTCAGCCCACCCTGGCGCTGTCCCGTGCGCCGGTGCTGGTGGGCGATCATCTCGAAGGACGGCACGTGGATTTGCGGCCCTACGCGCTGTACGGCGAAGACCTCTACGTGCTGCCCGGCGGCCTGACCCGGGTGGCGCTCAGGAAGGGCTCGCTGGTCGTCAACTCTTCCCAGGGCGGAGGCAGCAAAGATACGTGGGTGCAGTTTGCCGCACCGAGCACGCACGGTGGACAATGCTGAGTCGGGTTGCCCATTCGATTTACTGGGTGGGTCGCTATCTGGAGCGCGCGGAAAACGTGGCGCGCATCGTAGACGTCAACCTGAATCTCATGCTGGACCTGGCCGAAACCGCCAACAAAGAGCAATGGGCGCCACTGGTGCAGACGTCCGGCGACGCTGCTCTGTTCGCCGAACGCTACAAGACACCGACTCGCGACAACGTAATCTGGTTTCTCACCTTCGATCCGGCCAACCCGAACTCCATCTTGTCCTGCGTCACCGCGGCGCGGGACAATGCGCGCCGCGTGCGCGAAATCATTTCCTCCGAAATGTGGGAACAGCTCAATACCTATTACCACATGGTGCGTGATGCGGCCCGTGACTCGGAAGCATTACCCGCGCACAACGAATTCTATGCGCGGGTGAAGTTGGAAAGTCATCTGTTCAACGGCATCGCCGACGCCATCATGTCCCATGACGAGGCGTGGCATTTTTTGCGCGTGGGAAGCCTGCTGGAGCGCGCCGACAAGACTTCGCGTATCCTCGACGTGAAGTATTACATCCTGCTGCCAGACATCTCGGAAGTGGGTGGGGCCTTCGACAATATCCAGTGGGCGGCGCTACTCAAATCGGCCAGCGCCAACGAGATGTATCGCAAGCGCTATCGGCAATTGTCGTCCGCCAAGATCGTCGGCTTCCTGTTGCTGGATCAGGACTTTCCGCGCGCCGTGCGTCATTGTGTCATGCAGGCTGAAGGCGGCTTGCGTGTTATCAGCGGCTCGCCGCCAGGCAGCTTCGGCAATGCCGCCGAACGGGCGCTGGGACGCCTCGCGGCGGAGTTGAACTACGCGAAGGTGGACGAGATCATCGCTGGCGGCCTGCACGAATATCTGGATAACCTGCAGGCGGCGCTCAATCGGGCCAGCGGTGCGGTCTTCGACACCTTTTTTTCACAGCGGCCAAAGGGCCGCAGACGCGAGCGCCACCAGCCATGACTAGACCTGAATGGCACACACAGCCATGTAACGAGCGGCGCTCTGTGCAGCCGAGCTACGACGGTGAGCGGCGTTGCGTAGCCCAGGAGCCTTCGCAATCATTGGTAACCGACTTCCTGATAACCTGCGAGCATGGCGGCAATCGCATCCCTGTTCCCTACGTCAAGTTATTCCAGGGCTATGGCGCCTTGTTACGCACGCACCGTGGCTACGATATAGGCGCGCTCGTGATGGCTTGGGAGCTGGCCAGAAAACGGGTGGTTCACATCATCTCCTCCCGCAGTTTCACGCCTGAGCTTGATGGGCAACTGCGAAACGCCGATATCGGCTTGCTTTATGACCCTCACCGCACGGGCGAAGTAGAATTATGCCGGCAGTGGCAGGGTTGTCTCCAGGCGAAGGCGCCTCATTTAAAGGTGCGCCGGAATTGTCCTTGCCAAGGCAAAGCCGGCGGCCTGACCTCGCATTTACGGCGACGTTATCCACCGGCCGCCTATGTCGGTATCGAGGTGGAAATCAATCAAAAACACGTCCGCATGGGACGTTCCTGGCGAGCGCTTCGGGCGTTGATCGCGCAGGCACTACAGCGCGCGTTGACGAATACCCGGCACTGTTCTACCGTCAGCGGATCACGCGCATGAGCGCCCTGCTTGCGCCTGTACATCCACCTCTGGATCTTACGGTGCGCGTGGGCTGCGCGCTTACCTACGAGACCACTGTACCGACGCTGCTTCTTCTGAATCTCAAACCCCGCCTGGCGACGCGTCAAGTCATTCGTGATGAGAGGCTTGTCTTCGGCCGGTTGCTGCCCACCGAACAGCTACACGATACGCACGGTAACGTCGTCTACCGCCTGACTTTACCCCCGGGGCGCAATGAGATCCTGCACGACGCGGTTATCTCGGTACCGCAGGCGCCAGATAACTACGGATTGCCGAGCGAACGGGTTCCCGTGGAACGCATGCCGACCACGGTGCTGCGCTACACACTGCCTAGCCGCTACTGTGATTCGGACAAGCTGATGGACTTCGCCTGGACAAAATTCGGCCAAGTTCCCAATGGCGTTGAGCAGGCGCGCGCCATTTGCGATTGGGTGCACCGCAACATCGAATATCGGTTCGGCTCGGGCAGTCCATTCATTTCAGCAAAGGATGTGGTGGATCGCGGTTTCGGCGTGTGTCGCGATCTGGCGCATGTGGGTGTCGCCTTGTGTCGGGCATTCAATCTACCGGCCCGCTACGTGTCAGGGCACATCGCCGACATCGGTGTGCCTGACCCAGGGTCCGCCATGGATTTTCACGCATACTTCGAGGTGTACCTCGGCGGCTATTGGCATACCTTTGACGCCCGCTACAACGAGCCACGCATAGGGCGCGTGAAAATCGCCCATGGCATGGACGCCATCGACGGCGCCTTCGCCACCATCTTCGGTCAGGCGACTCTAACTTGTTTTGAGGTATGGGCGTATCAGATCGACCCGGCCCAGGTGCGCATCGGCGACCCGATCGATCTTTCCAAACGGCTGGACGGCTCGGTGGAATTGAGGCTGGCGAGATAGCGACCCGCTAGTATCGATTCCATCCTGTGACTTTACCGCGTGGCTGGGGATCAAGCGTAATAGCGTTGACGAATCGACAGACGTCCACTGTTCGGTCTGCCGCTCTTCAAGCAGCAGGCTCACTATATCAATCGCAAACATTCAGGGGCGACGGTAGTGAAATATCCTGCAGGGAGGTCGATGACCTCGATGGATATCGCACACCACGTACGCCTTGCCCTTCTTCGAGCTTTTCACCGCGCACGCTACCCAGTCGCAGACCGGGGGCAATCGATATGGCCGATGGGTTCGTTACGCGGGTCTCCTTCACAGATTCAGCCACAACCGCAGGCCTGCGTCGACGGCATGCATTTCAGAGATGGCCAAATGGTCTACATATTTGCCGATGCGAGTGATCGGCAAAGTCTGCAAGCGATCCACCTCAACCACCATTTCCACGGTTCCGGCGCCTGCTCGATCACGCACCTTCACCCGCGTACGCGCCAAATTGAAATGCTCATCGGAGCTGGTCAGTTGACAGAGAGTGACGTTATCGCTCTTGCGCCAGATATCGGCGCGCACCACCACGCCCAGGCGTGCCGTATCCTTGAAAAACTGAGCGATAAAAACGTCGCCGCGGCGGATGACTAAGGCCACCACTCGCCCTTTTCATCATCGACCCACGGGTCTTCGCCGCCGCGCAAATAAAGCTCGTAATCCGGATGTTGGCGGTCGGCCGCGTTCATGCGCTCGGCCTCTTCGTCGACGAGTTGCTGCAAGGCGGCGCGATCGTGGCGCCGTAGATAATCCCGCAACGCCTCCACCAGCACCGCAGTCTGGCTTTTGTGCGCCGCTTTGGCGTGCCGCGCGAGCTCCTCGCGCAGCTCGCGGGGCAAACGGATGCTGGTGCTGGACTGGGACATCGGCGTAACTCCATGAATCGATGTACCGCAGATTGTAGCGCACGCTACTCAGGCTCGCCATGCTCCGCCCGCAACCGCTCCACCTCGTCCACCAGCTCGGCCAGCAACTCCTAGGCTTGCAAAGATACTGTCCATGCGCAGACCGGGCTTTTACTGGGAGATACCATTTATCGCGATCAGGATATCTCACCTACCGACAACCGCTACAAAAGAGGGATCAAAAGGGGCCAGACTCGAATATTCTCACAACCCCGGCTCTCCCTGTCCCTCCATTGCGGCACTCTTAGCACCCGGCTCCAGCCGAGGCCTGCAGCGCGGCCGAGCCTCGCGACGGATGCCGGTCATTCTCTCGATCCTGGGGAGAAATCGCTCGTTACCAATGGGCTGATTCTGGTTCAAAGCCAGGCGGATGTCATCAATCGCTTCTCGATCCAGTGCTGTCCGAAAGAGTGCGCGATAAGCGGATTGTCGCCTTTACCGCTGCCGGCAAGCGACTGGTACCGCGGGTGAGGCGTGAGCCGGGGATCGGTCTCTCGCGGCGCATTACTCCAGTAACTGCGCCGCGATAGTGGGCCGGATCGTCCACCATCGCGGTCCGCACAGG
Source organism: Gammaproteobacteria bacterium (assembly GCA_013696315.1). Taxonomy (NCBI): domain Bacteria; kingdom Pseudomonadati; phylum Pseudomonadota; class Gammaproteobacteria; species Gammaproteobacteria bacterium. Next base: position 10,656 of record JACCYU010000187.1, read on the forward strand.
GTTAAGTTCAATGTAACGCTGACAGAGGTCAGCAGGTAACACTGCGCCTGCACGGCGGAGGGCTTTGTAGCGGCTGTCTCACAAGGTGCCGGTACCCCGATAGCTGCGGTTGATGTACTGAACATAGCGGCATCCCAGAGAAATGATGAGCTTCGGCACGGTTGCTGCCTCCCGCGGCGTCAGCAGCCAAGTGCACATGGTTGGTCATCAAAGCGTAGGCATGGAGCGCGCAGCCGCATTCGTTGAGCGCCTTGCCCAGCCAGTACAGGTAAGCGGCGTAGTCTTGCTCGCAGAAGAAGCAGGGCTCGCGGTTGTGCCCACGCTACACAATGTGCAAGGGAACACCGGGCAGATGAACGCGGGCGCGTCGTGGCATGCGCGCGGTCTATTATAAATATTTGAGCCTGGTCCCTTTGGCCCCTTTAACTTCGGGCCGACCATGCCGAGGCTGCACGCCACGAACGGGTGACGTTTGACGTCGGGCCGTGGGGACAAAAGTATCCGGCTATCACTAAGAGCTGGCAGCGCAACTGGGAACAGGTCATTCCGTGCTTCGCATTTCCGGCCGAGGTGCGTAAGATCATCTACACCACCAACGCCATTGAGAGCCTGCACAGTCAGGTGCGCAAGAGCATTCGCAACAAAGGGCATTTCCCCAGCGATGAGGCAGCGATTAAACTGATCTGGTTGGCGTTGCGGTATGTCACCGCGCAATGGAAGAATCCACCCATCGCCTGGCATGCGGCCAAGGCACAACTCGAAATTCAGTTCGAGGAGCGTTTCATCATCACCGATTGATTAAACAACCGGCTCACACACAAGATTTCTGACACCCTCGAGGCGCCGCCATGCAACGTGCGCGAGTATCGTGTTTGCACTTCTTTTCGGTCTTCTAATTGCCGGCTGTAGCCTCGCCCCACCCATACTACCCATACCTTATCCGTTGCCCGCGCCGGCCCCTCAATCCACGCCGGCCAATGTCCCGCCCCCCGCAGCGAGCGCGATCCCAAGTCCGTCATTACCCAATCTGCCGATAGCCTCCGCGGCCGAGGCACCGGCAGCCATGCTGGCTGAAAAGGTGTATGGCGGTGGAGATAACGTCGTGCCCGCGCTGCGGGAGGCGTTGCTAAAGGCGGGTTTCGTATTACGCGGGCGCGATGGAAACCTCATACAGACCCCACACGGTCAAGGTCCTCCCCTTCACTTCTGGGAAGTGGACGTGATGGCGCAGTTAGCGCACAACGGCATGTCGGTGCCATTCGCCGACCTTGCCCGGCTCTTGACCAAGATCATGCCTGAACCGGCGCACCTACATTTGGCTGATCAACTCCTAGACGACATTCGTGCTCAGGCCCATGGCTCGGAACCAGCCCCACGATTTTGGGCCAACTTCATCATCGAACTCGGTCGTCATGCATCGGAACCTTACGACTTGCTCAAGCCAGTCAATCCCAACACGATCCGGTTCGACGCCATACAGACTGTCTTTGTTCTACAGCGCCTGACCAATGATTTGCGCAGCCTGGCCAACCGTATCCGAAGACAACCAGAAGCGCCGCATGGCGCTGCCGCTAGCACAATGTCAAGCATATTTCAGCAGATCGAAGTGGCCGCCGGCCCAGGTTGGTTAAGACCTGGCGTGCTGAACCAGCCGCCGCAGCTCGCCCAAGCAACATCGCCACCGACACCATCCAACAGGCCGACACTACCTGGCTGTACCTGGGAGGGGGACCTGGCGCCCATGCCGGACGAGGTCGCGCTCTTTTTTACCACGCTCTCCGATACACTCCGCGATTACCTCGAAAAAAGCGGGATGAGCGCGCTGAAGAAGTACGGCATCTTCTTGGCCCGTGCCAATATCATTCTCGCCTATACCAAGATGATCTGGACGTACGCCGCGTTCGATGTCGATATCAACATGACCAACCCCCCTTGAAGCGTGTCAAGGGGCGCCAACGAGGTGAGCGGCGCGAACTGACCGCCAAGGTACGCTTGGATACGGGCAGCGGACAATTCGCAAATTGTTTGCGTCCCATGCTCAATCAACTGGGGCTTGACTTCGATATGCCGCCTGACGGTGCGCTTGAAGGGGCGACTGTGGAATGGAAGCTGGTGGAAGGGGGCGAGCAGGTAAACACCCGCGGAAACTACGGGATCACGCCGGCCTAAGTAGGAGATTTCTGCGGCCGGTCAACCTCTCGCATTATTCACCGCCGCACCCGCAGCAAGATGCGTTAGGGTGAACGTTAGTTGCTGTTCCGGATACCACTGAATAGTCGTTAGAGGAGCAAGGCATGATGACTCGCTTTATTAGTCTATTAATCTGTGCCTCCGTAGTGCTTGCCAGTACGTTAATAGTGATTCCGAAGGATGCCGCAGCCGCACCGTATTGCTGCCAGGACATTAGCAAATTTCAAATTCAAACGGGCAAATATCGAACATACCTTTCTTCCTCTGAGTGTCACGGGTGGTTCATTGAATCCGTCCCTTTGCAACAATGCAAGGCAACCGAGAAGGCAGAACTTCCAGAAATAATTGAGATTATCGCGACTCCATTATACGTAGCCTACGGTGTTGCTCTCTACTTCGGCGCAACCGCAAACGGAAGAACAGACACGAAGCCAATTGCAAGTTCCGGCGGCGGAACGTGGATCCGCGAGGCAGAGGCCATTCGCATACAAAATGGCCAAGCCATTATTGAGACTCCTGAGCGAAGAGCCGAGGTGGAAGAATTGATAAGCGAACTGAGTGCTAAAGGTTACGAGCCCATCGAGCACGGAAGATACTGGTACAGCTTTAGATTTCAACGACCCGGGTACCCGTAAGCTCTATTAAAGCCTATAACCACAATTCTCGCGTCGGCGAGCAGGCGCCGCTGGCGATGCTGCTACCTATAGAGATAGTCGTCCATGCAACTGCGAATGCGGCCACGAGTGTTTGGGCGAATCAATCGTTTTAAGGGGGTCGGCTACAGCGCAAATTGTACCCAATGCGTGTAGCCTTTGGCCGGGCGCGATCGGAAGGAAGTCTTGGAATCCGGTGACCTGCTCGCTGAGCTGAAGGAATCAAAGGCGCCAGGTTCAGGTTTTTCCCGTCGTTCCACACTCGCGATCTCATATCGCCAATTCCCTAGGAGCCGGCGCCGAGTCTGTGCTGTGGTCTCGCGGCGGTCTGCTTCTTGGTTCGGCTTCGCGTCGTTCGCCTGCTAGGCTTCCCGATTTTGGCGTAAAAGCGGCTGTTTTCCAAGGGCCGGCACTAATGCAGGACGAGTCGAATGTTGTCAATTGCCTTCTTGTCCATCTGCGCATGAAACGTTACGACAAGCATCCAAGCTCGCGTAGGGCGGAAGCCCCTTGCGGGTGTTCCGCAGCATGGCATCGCTCGGATTACTGCCTGCGCTTACCAGCAACTGTAGGCTGCGCCGTGCGCGTGGGTTGGCTCATCAGTCGCTGACTCAAGAAGGCGCCGCCTCTACGCGGCCTGCCTAGTCTTAGCCGCTGGCGACTTATCATAAGCATTCTCAGGATGAATGTTCTAGCCAGTTTAGCTCCGGCAGTTCCGCCAACACGCGGCGCGTGCCCTCGCACCATTCGCGGGAGAGCGCGGTGAAATAGGGATCTCCCTCGTCAAAGCGGCAACGCTTGCGCACTTCGAAACTGTCCCGTTCGTAACATAAGAGATTGATGGGCATACCCACGGAGAGATTGCTGCTCATGGTCGAGTCGAAAGACACCAGCACGCACTTGGCGGCGTCGTCCAGACTTGTTTCGCGCGTGATGACGCGGTCGAGTACCGGTTTTCCGTATTTGGTCTCGCCGGTTTGAAAGAAAGGCGTGTCCCAGGTCGCCTCGATGAAATTGCCTTCCGCATAAAGCCGGAACAGGCGTGGCGCCTCACCCTTAATTTGCCCGCCTAGCAGAAAGGAGGCGTTGAAACTGAGCTTGCTTTGCGCAAGATACTTGCCATCACGACGATCCACATCGCGCATGGCGTCACCGACCAGTTGAGCCACGTCGAACATGCTGGACGCGGTATACAAATTCGCCGCGTCTTCCGTCCTGGCGCGTTGCTGGAGCAGGCTTATGACCGCCTGCGTGCCCGCCAGACCGCCCGAGCTCAGCATTACCAGCACGCGGTCGTCCTGCCGCTCAAACACCGTCATCTTGCAGAACTTGGCGAAATTGTCGACGGTTGCGTTGGAGCGCGAGTCAGAGGCGAACAGCATTCCCGCATCAAGCTTGATGGCGACGCAGTAAGTCATTTATTGGTGACCTGCGCGGATTTGAAGAGCAGCAGCTTGTCTTTCTCGCAGTGATAACTCAATGGAAACTCCGACGCACATCGACGCGCTCATTGTCCACCACAAATGCACCGACGCCAAGTCATCAGTCGTGGCGCCGCAAATCTATGCGTTTGCGGACGGCGCCCTGACGCAAGGCTTCGACGTATCGGCGCGACGTAAAGTTTTTAACCGCCGTCGATGAGCCGAATGCCAATAAGCAGTGCCGTACGTTAACACGACCGCAGCGCTGAACATCGCTGCGGCTGCCCGAGTCCACCGTCAAATCCGAGTTTCACGCGCCGCCCGCGAACAGCGCCTTCGGAATCACGGCGTGCACGCCCTTGTTGATGTCCACGACCTGCGAGACCTCGAAATCAACGCCGATTGAGGCCAGCGAGTAGGCGTCATCGGGCGACAGACTCGCGGTTTGCTGAAGGAACGAAACACACTCGCGCACGGCTTCGCGCATCGCACTGTCCAGGTCTTTGTCGAGGCCCGTTACGATGTGTGCATCCGGCGTTTCTCCGAACGGGTTCTTGAGCAACGGCACCCGGTCGTTGGGCAGGCTCGCGCGCTTGTGCAGGATGATCTGAAAGGTCGGGGTCAGCGATGTTTCGATGGCGGTCAGGCTTACCTCGCCGTTGCCCTGCGCCGCGTGGGCGTCGCCCGTGTACAGCAGCGCGCCTGGCACCTGCACCGGATAAAACGTGGTCGTGCCCGGGCGGGACAGGCGCTTGATGTCCATGTTGCCACCATAGCGCCGCGGCGGAACCGAATTGATAATCCCGGTGGCGTCGGGCGCGACGCCAACGATGCCCATAAACGGTGCGAGCGGCACCTGGATATTACGGCCTGCCGGGAACTGCCCTACGCCTCGAACGTAATCCAGACGCAGCACGTTGCCGTAATACAGTTGGCCGCCAGTGGGGAAGGTTTCGGGCAGCGAGCCTTTGCCGTGACGGGCGGAGTTCACGCCGTAATCGACGCGCGGTTCGATGAAAAGCGTTTTGACTTCCAAGATGTCGCCCGGCTCCGCGCTCTCTACGGCGACCGGTCCGGTAATCACATGCGGCCCCGGCCCTTGCGGCAGACCATAGGTGAGAAATACCTTGAGTTGATCCTCCAGAATCTTCGTCACCGGAATGCCATTGGCGGGAAAGAACTGCCGGGGATCGCCTTGGTCGGGCAACATGCCTTCGTGCGATATCGTCTCCAGGGTGACGATATCGCCGGAGCGGATCGTCAGGACGGGTTTGGCGTCGCGGTTGGGCAAAAAGCCCCAGCGCAACAGCTCGGGATTGTCGGAGCGGACATAGTGCGACGTAGCGCCCGGCGCGCGACGCTTGGCCTCCGCAATCGCAGCCCTACGACTTTGCGTGGGAGGGGCGGGTAGCGCGACGGCGGCCTGAGCGCCCGTGAACGCGACGCCCAGTGAACCCGCGCCGATCAGGGCGCCAGAGCGGCGCAGAAAATCTCGACGCTGCAAAGCGTTTCGGGACAATCCGGGCGCGTCGGATGCCGGCATCTGGCGGTGCGCGCTGATTTCGGACTCTACGGCCACCTCCATTGATGAAAACTTCTCGCTATCAACGCACATGACGTTCTCCTGCCAAGGGCAATCCGCTACCGATCCGGGTTGACGCATATCCGAGGCGCGCAGGCTTGATATCGCAAATCACGTCGGCCATCGCACCTAGTGCAACGGACATGCCATGCACCCTGCAAGACGGTAAACGGTTGATAGTGGACTAACGTCAGGGTCGGCCGGCGCATCGACGCCGGCCGATCGCGCACTCTTATGGCGTGGGCTGCGCAATGGTGCGCTTTCCTGATGCGGGCGCCCGTTACTATTGCGCGGAGTTAGCGCGGTGAATCTATCTGCTCCAGATGCCTACTCACTCTCGAACCCCTGGCTCGTGAACTTCAAGGTCCGGCTGTTCTCGGTAACTGTCCGAACGACCTGGTCGGATGCGCCCGACGGAATCGTCGCGTCGATTTCGATCGTCACGCGAACCTCGGCGCCAACCAGCCCCGATAAATGAGCAATCACCTCATCAGCAATCCGGCTTGCATCACGCCCGACTCGATCTGGAGCGAGAGCCACTGTTCCATGAAAGCGGCGCGGCTGGGCCGCCACATTCGATCCCGAAGCTCCCTCGCCATCCCGACCGAGCAAGCCGTTCGCATCGGTAGGTCTCTCCGCTCCAGAACCAGCGCCCTCACCAACCGCACCAGGAGTTGCTGATGGCGGAACTTCGGCACTCATTTGCCGTTGCGCGATATCCGGCTTCACCAATAGACCCATCGAATCTGCCGACACACTCACGATCTGTCCGCCTCGCAGGCCACGGTATCGGCCGGCCGCCTCATCGTGGCTTTCGGCATACGCGAATGCGTCGGACTGCCAGGTGAGCAGCGACACACCGTCCCGAATGGCCTGCACGAGCACCTCTGTGCCGCCCAGACGCGGCAGATCGAGATAGCGCGCGAAGTGCTCGGCGAGCTGCTTCACTGGAACGTTGTTGCCATTCCAGAGGGGCACGTCGTCCAGATGCTTGCGCAGAATGGTTGAGCCGAGGCTCGTAACGAGGAGTTCGTCGTTTCGCAGCTTCTTGCTCGCGCGGACAGCAAGCGCGTCGGATCCCGTTAGGCGCACCGCTTCCCACACCGCGTCCGCCTGCGGCGTTTTCTGCTCGGGCACCAGCACCCACTGGTAAGTCTCGGGCAGACGCGCCGTCACTGCGCCATCGGCCGCCTGCTTCTGGGTCTCGGCCTGCCGTACCTGGTGCGGGTCGAGGTTGAGCGTATCCTTCTCCGCCAGAACTGATGACCACGCGAGATATTTGCGCAACGCCTCGTCGAGATCCTGCAGCCGCACCCGGTCCGCGGCGAGGAAGACGAGCGTGTTGCGGTAGAGGCGCGGTGTGTTGCCGCGCGTTTCGAGGATTGCCTTCGCGGCAATCTCGGCGGGACTGCCGGGCTCTTTGCTGTACGGATGCTCCGCCGGCAGCACCACGAGGCGCGCTTCGAGATCATCCGGAACGTCGCTACTTGATCGCGGCAACGGATGGATGCGCGAGAAGTCGCCAGTCTTCCTCAGGTCGGCGCGCAGCCTCGCATCCAGTTCATTCGCCACTTGGTCCGGGTTGCGCTTGAGTTGCTCGGCGCGGTCGTCCGCGAGCTTGGTCACGGTGGGCTGCGTCGCATACCACGCTCGCGGGCCGTCGTGATAGAGATAGGTCGCCGCCGCCGCCAGCCGCCGCAGCGCGTCGCCGAAAACAGCGGGCGATTCGCCGGGCATGACGCAGCCGAGCCTCACACGCCGGTCCTCGAGACCGCGGTGCGCTGCGGTGGTCGTCGGCGCCGAGCCGAGGTATATCGTGCGCGCCACCCGCCGCGTCGCATGCAGTTTGCCGAGGTTGGGTACCTCGCTGTCGATCTTGAGCGGCAGCGAGCTCGGCCCATCCACATCCTTCTCGATGATCGGCGCCCAGTTGTCGGAAAGATAGCGCGTCAGCTCCGACTGAACGCGCCCATCGTCAATGGGAATCGTCGAGGGCAGGATGAGCGGGTTGCGGGCTCCCTTCTCCCACAGGCTATGGATCACGGCGGCCATCAGGCGCAGCACGCCGCGCGTGCGCTGAAACTTCACCAGCGTGGACCAGTCAGTGTAAAGCCGGTCGAAGATCTCCGGATGGATCGGGTAGGCGGCCTGGATACGCTTCTCGTAGTCGCCGCCTCGACACTCGGGCGGAAACTCCGCGCTCTGGGCATGATACAAATCCGAGAACGCGCGCGCCGTCACGTCGCGCTGCTTGAACGCGTCCGGCCCGGGGAGCGGCTCGAACAGCCGCCGCCGGACGATCTAGAAGCCCTCTTCGGCGGTAGCGGGCCGCCACGATGACTCCACACGGCCGACCACGTTGCGCAGCCGGTCGAGCGGCCTCGCGCCCGCGGATGCCGCCTACCTCCACGTCATCGGTGGCCGTGTGCGGCGAGCCCGCGGTGTCCGAGGCCGGCAGCGACACGACCAGCAGGCAGTTCTTGGCGAGCTTCGCGGATTCTGTCAGCGCCTGCGCGAAAGTGAACATCGTCTCGAAGCTGCCGGCGGGAAGGTCGCTCTGGTCGTGGAGTTGGCGCGCGTAAGCCACCCATTCGTCGACCAGCACGAGGCAAGGGCCGTATTCGACGAACAGCTCCCGCAGCACGTCGCCGGGGCTGGTCGCCTTCTCGTCGTCCTTTGCGATCCGGGCAAACGACTTTTTGCCGCCGAGTTGATACGCGAGCTCCCCCCAGAGCGTGCGCACTACCGTGCCGTCGGGGTTGGTGACGGGGTTGCCGGGCGAGATCTTGTTGCCCACCAGCACCACGCGCCGCGCTCCGGGCAGCGTCTTGACGCCGGCCTCGGCCAGCACCGCATCAACGCCCGCGAGTTCGCTCGGATTCACGCCCGAGAAGAGGTGATAGAGCGCCAGCATCGAGTGCGTCTTGCCGCCGCCGAAGTTGGTCTGTAACTGCACCACCGGATCGCCGCCTTGCCCGGCAATGCGCCGCACGCCGCCCACGAGCAGGCGCTTCAGGCTCTCGGTCAGGAAGGTGCGGCGGAAGAACTCCGCGGGTTTCCTGTACTCGTCGCTGCCCTCGCCCAGGTGCACCTGCCAGAGGTCGGCGGCGAACTCCGCCTGCTGGTAACGGCCGCTGGCGACATCGGCGTGCGGTGTGACCACTTCACGCCAAGGCTTGAGCGTGCTGACCGCGCCGGTCTCGATCAGCGACCCGCCGGCCTTGCGCTTTTCGCCTCGCACCTGCTCGTCGAAGGTGAGGCGGCGCAGCTCCATCTTCATCTTGGTGACTTCGTCGGCTTGGGAGGCGGAGACCGCGGTGAGCAGGCGCGCCATGGAGTCGAGCGCGCGGTCGGCGTCGTCGCTGGAGAACGGTTCCTGGTGCGCCCACTTGTTGCGCGAATCGCGCAGCTCCTGCACGAGCGAACGCTCGGCGCGCCCGAGCGTGTTTCGGAAGACGGCGTTCCATGCCTCCCACATCAGCTTGAGCAGCGCCGCCACATCCCATTCCGCGAGCGGCTTCTTGGCGGCCATGCGATCCTCGCCCATGTAGCGCAGCGCCTCCGAAACGCCTTTGGACTTATGCACGCTGTTGAACTCGCGCTCTACGAACGGCGCGAGGCCTTGTCGTAGGAGCTCCATCGCCTTGCCGATGCGCTCCTGGTTGGTGATCGCCATGTTTCTCCTTAGGGCTGCGGGCTTCAGACCGCTCTTCGATGACTTCTGGGCGTCTCGGACTTTTCGTTTTGCCCAAGCCTCGGGAGGCGCCGGATCGCCACGCCCGTCTTCGCTTCCGCGACGCGCAGTTCGTAGATCTTCTGCAGATTGAGCCAAAAGTCAGGACTGGTGCCGAAGAAATGCGCCAGCCGCAGCGCGCTGTCGCCGGTTATCGCACGCTGACCGTTCAGGATGCCCGTGATCCTGTTCGTCGGGACCTCAAGTCGGCGGCCGAGCTCGGCCGCACTCATGCCAAGTTCTCTGAGCTGTTCGGCGAGGTGCTCTCCGGGATGAATCGCGCTGCGTGCCATGGTGTATTTCCTCAGTGATAGTCCACAATCGTCACGTTAATCGGACCGGGCGAGCGGTCCGGCCACTCGAAGCAGACCCGCCATTGATCGTTGATACGGATGCTGTACTGACCCTTGCGATCGCCTTTCAGCACTTCGAATCGATTTCCGGGAAGAACCGCGAGGTCTTTCAGTGACGCCGCCGCGTCGAGCTGATCTAGCTTCATTTCCGCCTGGCGGGCGAATCCAGAGAACGCCTTGATGTGCTTACCGGCCGCGAATTCGCGCGTGCGTTTGTCGCGGAAGTTGGCGATCATGTTCCAGCATAGCGATTGTTTAGGCGTTACGTCAAGCGTAACGACAGGTCATGCGAAGCCGCGTGTCAGGTCGCCGCTATGCTCCTTTACGAGTGCGCGCCCGGACCGCTTTGCGCGGCGCCCGCCGCCACGGCACGGCGGATCATCTGATCGACAGCCGGCGCGGTATTGACCGGCGTAATGCGGATGTTCGGATGCACCGCCGCGAACACACGGAACAGCTCGTCCGCGAATGCCTGTCCGATCGCGGCCACACCATCGAAGTCCAGCACAACCTCCTCTAAGCATTCCAATCGACTGGCAATTCGCTTTGCTTCCGCACGTGAGACAAGCATCTGGCCTTCGTGCTGCGCGGAGCGCAAGAGTACCGTCGTGCGAGTTTTCGCATTCACAGTTCAGATCAAAGCAGCCTGCTCCGGAGCGCGGTCCATCTGGGCCATCCTCAAAATCTCGGGCCAGCTTTGCACCAGACCGTTGTAGGACAACGCCTCGGCCGCGCGCTTCTTGCGCTCGCAGAGGGTGTAGAGGCGGTAGGCCAGCTCCCGAGCAACCTCGGCCTTCACGCCGAGCTTCGTGACAAGCTCAGCGGCGGCGCTTTCGCCACCAGCTTCGAGGGCACGAATGAGCCGATGCACCGTCTCCCACGCCGTGAGACGCAGGTCCGACGCCGGGTCCCACTCATCAGGCAGTTCATCGGGCTTGAGCAGCCGAACGCGACCACTTTTCGAGGCCAGGATTCCCGCGTCTTTCATGCCATCGACGCTGGTGTTCTTGCTCTTAGAGAGCTGCTCCGCGCGCCCGTACTCGTCCTCTGCGAAGCCATTCTCTTCGAACCACGTAATCGCCCAGCGGCTGTCGGCGTCGAAGTCGCCCTCCTGCTCGGCAAGCGTCTCGTCGAGGGTCTGATTGATGAGCGCCAGCGCCTCGCGCACTGTGAGCGGCTTGCCTTCGGCGTCGAGAACTTTTCCGTAGCGCGTATAGACCGCCATGCCGGGCCGATAGCGGCCTGCGCCAGATCCACCGGCGCGATGTTGCCGCGCTGGAGATGGACGAGCGCAGGAGGCAGCTCAGCTTTGAGCGCGTTGGCGAAATCGCGACGCGTGGCGGTGGGCGCGTCGGCGGCGCGCGCGCGGCAGACGAGGACGATGCTGGAGGCAAGCGCGTTGGTGCCAGAAGCAATCATTCGACCTTGCCCTTCGGTCCGCAACGGCCAAGTGCCGGAAATCGCAAACCCCGCAGTCATCACAGCTGTAAGAAATGTTTGCCACCCAGTGCTGGCGACGCCGTCATCACCGTTATCCTCGGATTGCTTGAATGCATAGTAGATCGTTATAGGAAACGCTGGATGCGCTTGCTCGGCGAGGCGGCGCATTGCCCGGGTCATACCGTCGAGGAAGAAGGCCTCCGCCTTTTCCTTGCCCCCATGTCTGTATGGGGTAGCTACTAGCTCGTCGGCCTTAGGGACGGCAACCGTAGCGAACAAATTGGGAAATATTTCTCTCAGCGAACTGCGTAACCAAACGTAAAAGAAGTCCGACAGATCCGCATAGCCAATGTTGTCATAGTAAGGTGGATCAGTGCTAACAACTGGCGCACGAGTGCCGTTGAATTCCCTCCGCGCATCCGACTGAGCAGCCCATCCGAAGGCAAATGGAGTTGCGATGTCAAGGTAGTTTGCGACCGCCCGGCAGCATGTGGACACATCACCGCTAGACTTTCCGATCGGACTTCCTTCCGCGAAGTCCCACGTCATCGCTAGCGCTTGGCGCGGCATACAGTCCCGTAGAGCGTTGTCTTTGGGCAGCCACGTGGTCAGGCTCGATCCATAATAGATCATCCGATCAACTATGCACGCCAAGTAGATACTTACTGCCTCAGCGTAGGCGACGGCGCCGGTGCCACCATTACGCAGGGGCTTGCCGTCATCGGACAGGTCGGCGGCGAGCGCGTCGTGCTTCACGCGCTCGCGCGCTTCCTGCACCAAATCGGAGAAGGTCGTCAGCCCAACGAGCTGGCGGGGAGTGAAGAGGTCGCCGTAGGTCTTCAGGCCGTAAAGCGGCGGCGAGAACCAGCGCGGGTTCTCGGGCATCGCGACCTCCGGCTTCCACTCCGGCTTCGCCTTGCGCGCCGCCGCCTCGTGCTCCGGCGTCGGTGCGAGATAGACCCGCCAGCGGTCGCCTTCGGCCACGATCGCCATCAGCCGCGCGCCCATGCGCCCGGCGTTCGCCTCCGCGTGATGTGCTCGCTCGCGATCGGCGTGCCCGACATCAGGCACTCGAAGTGCGCGCCGCGCGAGAGCTTCGTCCCGTTCTTCGCGCCCTCCGCATCCTTCGGCTAGCCCACCTTCACAGTGAAGCGATAGCCGCCGCCTTCGATCACCGGCTCGGCATACGCCTCTTTGCCCGGCTTGGTCGAGAGCATGAAGGTCGATGCCAGCGGCACATCGACGCCGGCGAACGCCGGGTTCGGACTCTTCACCGTACGCGCCCAAAGCCAGGCGATCACGGTGAGAGATTTTCCCACATACGGCTTCAGGTCGGGGCGACCCTCCACCATCTCGGCCATCACCTCGATCTTCGGGTACAGATGCCCGATGCGCTTCTCGGCCTCATCGCGCATCCATTGGCCGTAGTAGCGCACGTCTGTAGCAAGACCTGTCGCGCCCTTCCAGCTTCCGCTGCTCGCTACGTCTGCATGCGACGTTGGATTTACCGGGCGATGACCCTTAAATTGCGACGGGATCTCGATCATCGCCTTATTGATCAGCACTGCTACCGGATTTAGCTCGCTGGCGTAGCTTTCGAGACCTATCCACTGCGCAGAGATAGGCAAGCTGCCGCTTCCGGCGAATGGGTCGTGAAAGGTGGGCAGCTTTTTCCGGTCGAACAGATCCTTGGCGCGGGGGTGATCGGCGTTCTCGGCGCAGGCGCGGCGCCAGCTCTGCCAGATCTCGGCACGCGCCGCCTGCAGCACCGACTCGTTGGTCGTGTTCTCCCACAACACGAGCTGACGGATGATCTCGAACAAACGCTCCCGCTCGATGTCCGCCGCGCATTCCCGCAGTGTGGGCTCCGGCCCCGGATCGGGACTCGACTGGTCGCCCTGACGAAACGCCTCGTCCTGGTTGGCCTTGCGTTCGTCCCATGCCTTTTGCCGAATACGAAGTTCCCGCATTGCCGCGCGCTTTCTGTCGGGATCGCTCAGCAATGTTTCCGCGTATTCAGATGGATCATCCACCATCTGTGCGAAAATCACCGCCCGCGCTGCCGCCAAAGGCCGTTGGGCCCACCATTTATGAAATGAGGTAGGCCAACCCTTCGGCGCCTTCTGTTTCCTTCGCAGCGACTCAGTGTTGATGGCCTCTAGCGGCAGCGCTACTTCGATGAGTTTCTTGGACGCTTTGGGGATGCTCATCGCTCGCTTATCAATTCCACTCGACGGGCCGCCGGAGGATAAATCCATCCTGCTTCGGAACGCTTTCCGGAAACTGGCTGTCCTTGAATGTCTTGCGGCCAATTCGCAATGCCGCCGTCGCTGCCTTGCGTAATTGAACAGAGTTTCGATCTGGCGGAAAGGCGATGACAACGCGTTTGTCAGGATAGCCGTTACGGATGGCACAAACCGGCGGCGTGAGATCGCTGTCACCCGAGACAATCATCGCGGTATCGAACGCATTGTCGTGAGCGTCGCCGAGCATCTCCACTGCGATATTGACGTCGGTCATCTTCTCCTCATGGGCATTCCAGGTCGCGCCGCATTTAAAGCATTGGCGCGTTTTCGCCAGATAGTGTCCGTAGTAGATGTAGAGGTCTGGCAGAGTTTCGAGCGCCTCCAGGAAGGTCGCCTGGCGCTTGACCTTGGCGGTGCCCGCGGCGAGGCCGGAGATGCGGGCGGTAAAGTAGCGCATCGCCACCAAGCGCTGATTGGGCAGGAGCAGATTTTCAGCCAAGCGACGCAGATCAAGCCAATAGTAACGTCGCCATCCTTTTGACTTGAGCCCGTAGTAGAGGTTGAACCCATCGACATAGACAATCACCCGCTGCATTCGGATTATCCCTTGCCCTTGAATTCATCGCGCCGCAGCATTACTATCTGGTTCATAACCCCACTGGCGATAGTATCGTCGGCCCGACGCCCCGAAAGGGGCGTTTCTTTTTTCCGCCCCGTCACGCTGGCGCCTCCGCCCGCGCAGTCAGTTTCGCGCGCGCCGGCATTGTTGATGGCGTCAAGCGGCAGGGCGACTTCGATAAGTTTCTTTATTTGTCGCATTTGTCCGTTTCCGGCTTGTGCGAATTAACGAGACGCGGCACTCGCCCTACTTCACGCGAACGTCATATCCGAAAAAACGCAAACCACAGTTAGTATTCTTGTTCCGCAACGGGTATTTTC